>JBBRZY010000127.1:0-9351 GCA_038252885.1 Anaerolineales bacterium
AAGAAGCTCTGGCCCTCCACCCCGCCCTGCATCCGGGCCGCGCCGGCCATCATCTCCAGGATGTCGGCCAGCGACTCGGTGCGCGGGTCTTCGGCGGTGAGGATCGTCAGGTCGGCTAGCTCGGCGGCGGTGGCGGCCATCAGCCGGCGCTTCTCCACATCACGTAGGCCGGCCGAGCCAAATACCGCAATCAGCCGGCCGGTGGGCGCCAGTTGGCGGGCGGTCAGCAGGGCGCGGCGCAGCGCGTTGGGCGTGTGCGCGAAGTCCACGATGGCGGTGAAGGGCTGGCCCAGATCGAGGCGCTCCATGCGGCCCGGCACGCCCGGCAGCGCTGCCACACCGCGCGCCGCTGTCGCCGGGTCAACGCCCAGCCCGTTGATCGTGGCCGCCAGCGCCGCCAGCGTGTTGCTGACGTTGTAGGCGCCCACCAGCGCCGTCTGCACCGGCTGGGCTAGCCCGCCCGGCCCGCGCACGGTGAAGGCCGTGCCAGCCTGTCCGTAGCGCAGCCCGTCTGCCCAATAGTCGGCCAGGGGCGTCAGGCCATATGCCAGACGCCGCACGCCCGGCGCGGGTTCCAGTAGCCCGGCCAGGTAGGCATACGAGTCGTCGTCGGCGTTGAGCACGGCGGTCGGGGGCGGGCCGCCGGGCTTGGGGGCCGCGCCCGCCAGGCTGGTGAACAAACGCCCTTTGGCGGCGCGATAGTTCTCGTAGCTCTTGTGGAAGTCGAGGTGCTCGTGGGTGATGTTGGTGATCACGGCCGCGTCGAAGGCGCAGCCGGTGACGCGGTGCTGGGCCAGCCCGTGCGAGGTGACTTCGAGCACGGCGTGGGTGAGGCCGGCGGCCAGCATGCGCGCCAACAGCGCCTGCGTTTCGAGCGCGTCGGGCGTGGTGACATGAAAGCCGGTATCTAAACTCTCGTCGCCGATGACGGCGCTAACGGTCGAGATCAGGCCGGCGCGCTGTCCAGCCGCCAGCAGGATGCTATGGATCAGGCTGGCGGTGGTGGTCTTGCCGTCGGTGCCGGTCACGCCCACCAGCACCAGCCGCCGCGAGGGATGCCCATGCCAGGCCGCCGCCAGCCAGGCCAGCGCCTCGCGCGCGTCGGGCACCACCAGCGCGGTGGGCGGCAGACCCGCGCCGGCCTCGGCCACCACCGCCGCCGCGCCGCGCGCCACCGCATCGGCGATGAAGCGCCGGCCGTCAAAGAACTCGCCCGCAATCGCCACGAACAGCCCGCCCGCCGTCACCTGGCGCGAGTCGGCGGTCAGGCCCGTGATCTCCGGGTCGGCGTCAGTGGCGGGAGTGGTGAAGTGCGGCAGTGCTGCTAACAATTCTGAGAGGCGCATGGGGGCATTATAAGGCAGGCAGCGCCAAGAACTTGGGACTCAGGGGACTCAAGGGCGGGTTAGGCAGATGACCGGCAAATCGCACAACGGCCGGGAGGATTGGTGATCCGTCTAATCTGCACCCGAACATGGGAGGCGGTTGTTGTGCGTGGGAGGCGACTAGGCCCTTGCCCGACAGTTTGACGAGTTACCCTATAATCTGAACATGAATCAACCCTCTATCAACTGCCCTACGTCCAACCAGGCAGCTGAGCAACCCCGCATCTTCCGGATTCCATTGGTCTATCGACTGATAATGGCGCTATTCGCAGGACTGGCATCGGGCGCGCCGGGCAGCCTCGTTCTGGCATGGCTTACTCGCGATGCAGGTCGATGGCTGGTGGCCTGCACGTTCTTGCTAGGGGTAATTACTGTTATTAGCTTCTGGTATTGCAGCTCGTATTCGCTGAGGATATCTTCCGATGCCATTGAATATCGCGTGCCCGGGCATAGAGTACGCGCTTACTGGGATGACGTTGAAGAAGTGGCGCAAGTGGGCGGCTGGACCCGCCCGGTCAAAGGTCTTCATGTTCGCACGAGCACAAAACCTGTTTCATTGATTTCGCTCTTGTTCATGTTTCCCAGTTCAGATATCCGTCGCTCAATTCCGCTGAGGATTTTTACGCCTTTCAGTTGGGAAAACAGCGCTGTGTTGACAGAAATAAGGAAGTACCGGCCTGATTTGTTCGGCGCACAAATTAGCCGCTAAGGCAGGATACGCCCCCACTCCCACCGCCGGCCATTGTGCGATAAACCAATGTCTGGGTCAGCCACCCACCCCCAGCGTCACGCCCCCGCCCGCGACAAGATTAGACGCTCCCCCACCCCCACCGCCATCGTGCGCTGGGTCGCCGCGACACAGTTAAACGCAAAGGACGGCAGCCGCTGGTTGCGACTGCCGCCCTCCGTCAAGTCAGACTGACAAACGAACTAGCGCAGGCTGGTGCGCAGACCTTCCAGCCGGCCGGACACCGAGGCGTCCACGACCTTGTCGCCCAGGCGGATCACGATGCCGCCCAGGATGGCCGGGTCCACGCGGAAGACCACGGCGGGCGAGCCGCCCAGCTTGGCGACCACATCGCCGCGCACAATGTCTTGCTCGGCGTCGGTCAACGGCAGGGCGCTGGTCACTTCGGCGGCGCTGCCGCTCACCTGCTCGCCCTCGAGCACGGCGAACTTGCCGCCCTCGATGCCGCTGAAGAACTCTTGGATCAGGCTGTGCTGGCGCTTCTCATCCAGCGCCGAGCCAATCATCTTCTGCGCAGCGGCCAGGGCCAGCGCGGCCACTTGCCCGCGCAGGTCGGCCAGGATGCGGTTGCGCTCCAGCGCGCCATCTTCCTGCGCGGTCAGGAGGATGCGGGCGCGCTCGGCTTCGGCGGCGGCGCGCACTTCGGCGGCCGACTTCTCGGCCCGCTCGGTGGCTTCGCTCACGCGCGCGTTGGCCTGGGCCTGCGCCTCGGCGATGATCTTGGCCGCGTCTTTCTCAGCGTTGGCGCGGGCTTCGCCGGCGATGCGAGCATCTTCCAGCCCCTGCGCGATGCGCTTCTTGCGGTCTTCCAGCAGGTTGACGATCGGGTTGTAGGCCCAGGCCCACAGCACCACCGTCACGATGATGAAGTTGAAGAGCTGGACAACGAAGAACCCCAGATTGATGCCTAATGCTTCCATGGACCGCTCCTTAAGCCGCGAAGATGATAATCAGCGCGACAGCCAGGCAGTAGATGGCGACGGCTTCGGCGAAGGCGATACCCAGGATCATGTTGGTCTGGATCGTGGGGGTGGCGTCTGGGTTGCGGCCCATGGCCTGAACGGCGCCACTGGTAACGATGCCGATGCCGGCGCCGGCGCCAACTGCGCCGATCATGGCCAGACCGGCGCCAATGAAGCGCATGGCATGCAGGAAAACTTCAGGGTAAGCGGGATCCATGGTGTGTGTCCTCCGAGTAAAGGGGGCTAAATGTTAATGGGCGGGCGCAGCTTCGTGATGCTCACCATGGTCGTCGCCACCGTGGCCGACAGTCGCCTGGCTCATAAACACCAGGGCCAGCATGGCGAAAACGTAAGCTTGGATGACGCCCACAAAGATTTCGAGGGCGTAGAGCATGCTCGGCACGACCACCGCAGTGAGCGCGCCGACAATGGACAGTAGCAAAGCCCCGGCGAAGATGTTGCCGAACAACCGGAAGCCAAAACTCAGGACCTTCGAGAACTCGCTGACCAGTTCCAGCAAGCCGACGCCGAAGTCAATCACGCCGAAGAACGGCCGATTGATCATGCCGCCGGTGTTGAAGAACTTGCCGAAGTAGCGCGCGCCCAGCGCCCACACGCCCATCACCTGCACCATCACCACGGCGATGACCGCCAGGGCGAAAGTGAAGTTCAGGTCGGTGGCGGCGCCGCGCAGGAACGGCACGACCACGCAGCTGGTGCACATGCCGGCCGCTTCGCCTTCCACGGCGTGCCCGGCGTCTTCACCCTCGGCCGCGTGCGCCACTTCCACCGGATGTGACCCGTCGGTGGCGTAGAAGCCGGGGACAATCTGAACCGGGGCAAAGCCCTTCAGGCTGCCGTTGGCCTGCTCGAGCCAGCCAATGGTCTCAAAACCAGGGATGACGCGGATCATGTTGGTCATAAAGACCAGCAGGAAGATCGTCGCCATGATCGGGAAGATCTTGCGGGCCCACTTGCCGGCGGTGCTGTCGGTGGCGTTCCACAAGAACTCGATCAGGAACTCCCAGAAGTTGTAAAAACCCTGGGGCACCAACTTGCCGCTCTTCACATAGCGATAGCCGGCGAAGGCGCAGATGAACAGCAGCACATCCGCCACCAGCGTCGAGAGCAAGGTGTTGGTCAGCCACGCGCCGTGCCACACCGGCTCGCCGGGCAGCACCACGGCCGGGCTGACCGGCGTCCAAATGCCCTTCAGGCCGAAGGCCAACACGCCGCCGGCCACAATCAGGATCAGAACTAGCCAGCGCTTAAAGCCAAATCTACGCGGCTGAGTCGTCGTCGCGGGCGATGTCACGATTGCGTTCCTCCTTGCCGCCTGGCGTTTTACTTTGCGTCTGGGCCGCCCGATGAATGTCGGCCACTGCCCGCAGCGCCACGCGATAGATGATGTAGAGCAGAGCCGGGAAACTTGCCAGCAGTAACAGCACCGTGAACAACGGCTTGGTGCTGAGCACTTGATCTAAGAATAGCCCGCCAAACAAAGCCCCAATGATGGTCAGCAGGGTCAAAACTGCCACCTGCGCAATCACCTTGAAAGCCAGGGTGAATGAGGCTTGCGCCTGTTCCACCTGTTTGTTTGCCTGGTCCTCCTGGGGCATCTTGTTTGAGAATTGTATCACAGACGAAAATGGAGAGTCAATGCCGAGTTACCCGCCGGCCTAGAACAGGCTCGCGGCGGCGGCGTTGGCCCAGGTGAACCACGGCCCGGCCAGTGTGCCAATCAGCACCACGCCCAGCGCGCACAGCCCCAGCGCCAGCGCATACGCGCGCGGGATGGCGATGGCCTGATCGTCGCGCTCTGAGCGGTACAGGTAGACCACCTTGAGCACGGTCAGATAGTAGTACAGGCCGATGATGGCGTTCAACACGCCGATGACGGCCAGCCACACCTGCCCGGCCTCGATGGCGGCGGCAAAGATGAAGAACTTGCCAAAGAACCCGGCCAGCGGCGGCATGCCGCCCAGCGACAGCAGCCCGACCATCAGCGCCAGCGCCAGCCCCGGCGACCGGCGGCTCAGCCCAGCGTAGTCGGCGATCTCGTCTGAGCCAACGGCGCGCCCGGCCAGGATGATGACACCGAAGGTCACCAGGTTGGTGACCGTGTACATCAGCAGGTAGAAGACGATGGCGGTGATGCCGGCGTGCGACATAGCCGCCAGCCCGATCAGCGCGTAGCCCGCCTGCGCGATGGACGAATAAGCCAGCATGCGCTTGAGGTTGCGCTGCGCCAGCGCCAGGGTGTTGCCCAGCGTCATGGTGAACACGGCCACCACCGCCAACAGCGGGCTCCAGTAGCTTTCCACCGCCGGGAAGACCGCCAGCAGCACGCGCACCAGCACCACGAACCCGGCCGCCTTGGAGGCGACCGAGATGAAGGCCGTAATCGGCGTCGGCGCGCCCTCGTACACATCGGGCGACCAGAAGTGGAACGGCACGGCCGAGACCTTGAAGCCGAAGCCCACCAGCACCAGCAGCAGCGACACCAGCAGCGGCGCGGTGGGCACGCTGCCGCTCAGCAGGGCCGCGCTCAACTCATACAGGTTGGTCTTGCCGGTGAAGCCATACAGCAGGCTAAAGCCGTACAGCATAATGGCCGAGGTGAACGAGCCAAACAGGAAGTACTTGAGGCCCGCCTCGGCGCTCTTATCGTCCTCGCGCAGGACGCCGGCCAACAGGTAGAGCGCAATGGAGGTTGTCTCCAGCGCCAGGTAGAGCATGATCAGGTCGCCGGCGGAGGCCATGAAGTTCATGCCGATGACTGCGCCGATGACGATGGCGTAATACTCGCCCCGGCGGCCCACCCCCGGCGAGTCGACCGACAGCAGCGCCACGATCAGGCCCGAGAACAAGAACAGCAGGCGGAAGAAGAAGGCCAGCGCGTCGTGGCGCATCATGCCGCCGAAGATCAGGGTGTTGTCGGCCCCGATGGCGGGCTGCGAGAAGATCAGCGCCGCGATGGCCGCCAGGCCAAAACCACCGGCGGTGATCAGCCCCAGGTTGCGGCGGCGGCTCTCCGGCCACACGATGTCGAGCGTCATGACCACGGCGGCCACGACCACCAGCACCAGCTCCGGCAAGATCGCGAGCAGGGTCTGCGGGTTGAAGGGATTGAACGACATTTATTGCACTCCGAGCAGCGCCAGCACCGGGCGCACCGCCGAGGCCACCAGCGGCGCGATGATGGCAGGATAGACACCGATCACGACCATCAGGCCGACCAGGATCACCAGCGCCGTCTTGTCGAGCACGGTCACATCGCCGACGTGGTGCTCGAACTCGGCCGGCAGGTCGCCAAAGAACACCCGCTGCACCGCGCGCAGCACGTAGGCCGCCGTCACCACAATCGAGATGGCCGACACGATGGCGATCAGGGGGAAGTACCAGGGCTGCTGCGCCAGGGTCGCCAGCCAGTACGGCAGGCCGACCACGTCCAGCGCCTTGGCCTTCCAAATGCCAATGAAGATCGGCAGTTCAGCCACAAAGCCCGACAGCCCCGGCATGCCCATCGAGGTAAAGCCGCCAACGATAAAGGCGACCGCCACCCAGGGCATCTTTTTCGCCATGCCTCCAAGCTCTGTCATCTGCCGCGTGTGCGCCCGGTCGTAGATCATGCCGACGCAAGCGAAGAACAGGGCCGTCATCACCCCGTGCGAGAACATTTGCAGCCCGGCCCCGGTCAGGCCCTCCAGGTTGAGGGTTGTCAGGGCCATCGCCACCAGCCCCATGTGCGAGACCGACGAGAAGCCGATCATGTACTTGAGGTCGTTTTGGGTCATGGCGATAAACGCGCCGTAGACCACGTTCACCAACGTCAGCAGCACGATCCAGGGCGCATGAAAACGCGCGCCCTCGGGCAGCAACATCACGCCCACGCGCAGCGCGGCGAACGCGCCCAGCTTCATCAGCACGCCGGCGTGGAACATCGACACCGCCGTCGGCGCGGCCACGTGGCCATCGGGCGACCAGTTGTGGAAGGGGAAGATGCCGCCCAGCACTGCAAAGCCGAAGAAGATGAACGGGAAAACCAGCTTCTGGAAGGTGGTGACCAACCAGGGCAGCCCGGTGAACGGGTTGTTGAGCACCACGTTGAAGTCGAACGCGCCGGCCTGCTGCGCGCGCGAGATGGCCAGCATGTCGAAGGTGCTCTCGCCGGTGAAGCTGCGCACCGCGTAGAACATGGCCAGCGCGCCCACCAGCGCGATGACCGAGCCGATGAAGAGGTAGAGCGTCAGCTTCATGGCGGCGTACTCGCGCGTCTTCACCCAGCCCCAGATCGCAATCAGCAGGTACATGGGGAAGACGGCGATTTCGTAGAAGAAGAACAGGTGGAACAGGTCGAGCGCCACGAACACGCCGAACACGCCCGTCGCCAGCAGGAAGATGAAGGCGAAGAACTCGCGCGGCCGATCTTCCACGCCCCACGAGATCAGCACGCCGGTCAGCATCACCACCGCCGTCAGCAGCACCAGCGGCAGGCTCAGGCCGTCAGCGCCCACAAAGTAGGTGATGCCGAACTGCGGGATCCAGGCGTAGCGCTCCATGTACTGGTAGCCGCCCAGTGACTGGTCGTAGCCAAAGTAGGCGAAGAGCGACAGCAGCGTGGCGAACACGCCCGCCGCCAGCGCGACCACGCGCACTTCGGTCTTGCGTTCGGCCGGGATGAGCAGAATGATCAGCCCAGCCACCAGCGGCGTAAAGGTGATGACGGATAAGATAGGGAAGGTCATAGAAGCTACTCTCGAAGCCGCAGGTCAGGCCATGAGCCGGGTAATGGTGTCGTTGATGACGCTGACCAGCCACATGGGCCAGACGCCGTTCACGACCAGCAGCGCCATCAGCGGCGCCAGGGCAATCACTTCGCGCGCCGAAATCTCCAGCTTGTGCCCCACCCAGCGCCGGTTGACCGGGCCATACAGGGTGGCGACCACGCCCTTGAGAATGTAAGCGCCCGTTAGCAGCAGGCCGATCATCGCCAGCACGGTGATGAGCGTGAAGATCGGCCAGGCGCCGCGCACGACCATGAATTCAGACACGAAGCCGGCCAGCCCGGGCAGCCCGAGCGAGGCCACGCTGGTGAAGATCAGCAGCCCGCCAAAGACCGGCGCCAGGGGGAACAGCCCGCCATATTCTTTCAGGTCGCGGGTGTGGGTGCGGTCGTAGATCACGCCCACCAGCAGGAACATGCCGGCCGCGCTCAGGCCGTGGCTGAACATTTGCAGCACCGCGCCGTTGGCGGCCATGATGCCGCTGGCGCGCAACTCGGCCGACGGGCTTTGCGCGGCATAGGCCGCCGCGGCGATGCCCAGCACCACGAAGCCCATGTGGTTGATCGACGAGTAGGCCACCAGCCGCTTGAAGTCGGTCTGGCCGAACGAGGCCAGCGCGCCCATGATGATCGCCAGCAGCCCCAGCACCGCCAACACCCCGGCGAACTGGGCCGCCTCCACCGGGTAGAGCGGCAGCACCAGGCGCAAGAAGCCATACGCGCCCAGCTTGAGCAGCACGCCGGCCAGGATCATCGAGCCGCCGGTGGGCGCGTCGGTGTGGGCGTCGGGCAGCCAGGTGTGGAAGGGCCAGATCGGCACCTTGATGGCGAAGGCCAGCGAGAAGGCCCAGAACGCCACCGTGCGCACCATGCTGGCCGGGATGCCGTAGATGTTGCCCGACAACTCCGGCCAGAGCTTGAAGGCCGTCACCATGTCGAACGTGCCCAGCGTCAGGCCGATGGTCTGGATGGCCAGCAGCAGCCCGACCGACCCGGCCATGGTGTAGATGAAGAATTTGAACGAGGCATAGCGCCGGTTGGCGCTGCCCCACAGGTTGATCAGGAAGTACATCGGGATCAACCCGACTTCCCAGAACAGGAAGAACAAGATCAGGTCGAGCGACAGAAAGACGCCCAACATGCCGGTCTCGAGCATCAGGAACAAGACCATGAAGGCCTTGACGCGCTCGCCGATGTTGAAGCTGAACAGCAGCGCCAGCGGCGTGAGGATGGTCGTCAGCAGCACCATCGGCAGGCTGATGCCATCGACGCCCAGGTGAAAGTTCGAGTGGATGACGGCGAACCAGGCGTAGTTCTCCTCGAACTGGAAGCCGGGCGCGCCGCTGTTGAAGCGCAGCCAAGCGTAGATGGCCAGGCCCAGCGGGAACAGGCTGCCCAGCAGCGCCGCCCAGCGGATGACGGTCACCTGCTCCTTGGGGATGATCAGCACCACCAGCGCCGCCGCCAGGG
>JBBRZY010000128.1:0-9342 GCA_038252885.1 Anaerolineales bacterium
CGTGTGACTCAGCTCACTTGGGCCGGCTGAGCACGCGATCGGCTGATTTTAGCGCAGATGACACTTAGTCGCCCGGCCCCGCGTCGGCCAGGACGGCCGGCAGGAGGGCGGGCAGTCCGAACTTGGCGGGCAGCGTGGGGTCGAGGAAGCTGGTAATCCCCACGATCTGCTCGTCGGCCACGGCGACCACGCTGAGGCCGCTGGCCTGATAGCTGCCGTCGGGCTGGCGCTGGTATAGGCCAAAACCGGCCTCGGCGTTGGCGGTGGTGGGCAGCATGCGCCAGCGCCCCGGCGGCAGATCGCCGAACACGCCCTGCTCGGCAAACACGGTGCGGGCCACAAAGGCGGCCACGGCCGCGCGCCCGGCGTACCATTCGGCGGCGGGCGGCATCGCCAGCACCACTTCTTCTTTCATCAGGGCTACCAGCCCGGCCACATCGGCCGACTCCCAGACCTGCACATAGCGGGCGAGCAGCCGGCGCGTGGCGTCATCGGCCAGGCGCGGGGCCGGCAGGGCGGGTTCGCGGCCGTGATAGGTGCGGGCCAGCGTGCCGCGCGCCCGATGCAGCGCGCTGCTGACCGTGGCGGGGGTCACTTCCAACAATTCGGCCACGTCGCGCGTGGGCCAGTCGAGCACATCGCTGAGGATCAGCACCACGCGCTGGCGGGGCGGCAAGCTTTGCAGCGCCGCCAGGAACGCGAGGGTGACGCTCTCACGCTGGGTGTAGCGCGCCTCCGGGCTGGGGGCGAGGTCGGGCAGCCAGTCGTCGGGGTACGGCTCCAGCCAGGGCACCTCCGCCGGCGGGGTTGGGAAAGGTCCGAGCGGGTCGGCGGCCGGGCCGTGCTGCGGGGGCAGCCAGCGGCGCACCCGGCGCTTGTCCAGCGCGTCCAGGCAGGTGTTGGTGGCGATCTTATAGAGCCAGGCGCGCAGCGAGGCGCGGCCGGCGTAGGTGTCGCGGCGACGCCAGGCGCGCAGCAGCGTCTCTTGCACCTGGTCTTCGGCGTCGTGCAACGAGCCGAGCATCCGGTAGCAGTGAGCCTGCAACTCGCGCCGGTAGGGCTCGACCAGCACGCCAAAGGCGGTTGAATCGGCGGCCTGGGCTACGGCCCGGCGCGCGGCGTCGTCGGGGCCGGGCGGCAGAGCGCTGTGGCTGGTTGTCTGGTTGATCATCTACCCTCCCGATTACCAACAATACTGTCCATAAGACGGTTTTACTCCGCCAAACTGTGCGGTTGAGGGAAAGCAATATTGGTCTGAATTGACCGCACAGTTTTGGACCGGTCCGCCGTCTTATCTAGCAATCGGACTTAAACCGGAGGATACCATGAAACCCCGGACTGTTGGGCACAGGAGGAGACCTTATCGATGAAAAATCCCTGGATCGCCGCAGTGCTGAACTTTGTATTCATGGGGGCGGGCACGTTGTATCTGGGCCGGCGCAAGGCGCTCGGGGCGGCGTTGACCGTGGGGGCGCTGGGGCTGACGTATGTGGAGCTGAATCTGCAAACCGCTGCGCCAAGGCTGTTCCCAATCATGTTTGCCGCGGTGTTCCTGATAAACACCTTGCTGGCCATTGACGGTTACCAGGAAGCCCTGGCGCTGCGCCGGGTGACAGCCTGAACGCCGCGATCACCTCAACCGTTATCTGAAACACCGCATCCGTTTAGACCTATTAATAGGAGACTGACACATGGCTAACTACATCTTGCTTTATTCCGGCGGCAGCATGCCCGAGACGGCTGAAGCCCAGGCCGCCACGATGAAGGTGTGGACCGAGTGGTTCACCAGCCTGGGCAGCGCCGTGGTGGATGGCGGCAACCCGTTCAGCGGGCAGGCCAAGACCCTGTCGGCGGGCGGCGCGGTGGCCGACGGCTCAGGGGGCCCGAAGCCCACGGGCTATTCGATCCTGAAGGCCGATTCGCTCGACGCGGCGGTGGGTCTGGCCAAGGGCTGCCCGGCGCTCCAGGGCGACGGCCAGGTGATGGTGTTCGAGACCGTCAACGCGATGTAGGCTGCGGCTGAAACGCAACCAGCTTGAGCTGTGAGCCAGCGCCCTCCAAGGTCAACCTTGGGGGGCGCTGTTGTTTTGTTCAAGCACAGCGCCGACGGCCGCGTCCAGGGCCGCCTCAAGCTCGGCGGCCGGGAGCGCGTCGGCGGCAGGCTGCAGCGCGAGCAGGCGTTTGGCGGCGGCGCGGTTGGCCTCCTCGGTGGCGGGGTGGCGGGCCACCAGCGCCAACAGCGCCTGACCAGACTGGGCTTGCCCGGCGGTGGGCAGCCAGCGCGCCCAGCCCAAGAGGGCCTTCAAGAGCACCGGCCTGGCCCCGCTGGCCTGGGCCCCCGCTACCGCTTCTAGCAAATGGCCGCGCGCCTCGTCGGGCGCGCCGGCGTCGAGTTCGGCCAGGCCCAGGTTCGCCAGGGTGCTGGTCAGCCCCGATTTGACGCCCGTTCGGCGATAGATCGCCAGGCTGTCGGCATACAGCCGCCGCGCCTGTTCGAAGTCGCACACCTCCATCGCCATATAGCCCAAATTGTTGAGCGCGATGGCCTCGCCCCAGAAGTCGCCGATGTCGCGGCAAACTTCCAGGCTGGCGCGCGTGCTCTGGGCCGCCAGGTCGCGGTCGCCCAGGTAGTAGGCGGCGTTGGCGCGGTTGGTTAGCACATTCGCCAGGCCGATGCGATAGTTGAGGGCTTGGGCGATGTGCAGCGACTCGTCGAGCACGGGCATGGCGTCGGCGTAGCGCCCGAGCTTGGTGAGGATGAGGCCGAGGTAGTTGAGCGAGGCCGACAGCCCCAGCCCGTCGCCCAGTTGCCGCCGCAGAGCCAGGCCCTGTTCGCAGTAGACGCGGGCCGGTTCGTAGCGGCCCTGACGCTCGGCCACCTGCGCCTGGGTGTTGAGCACCGAGGCGGCCAGCCAGCCGTTGCCGGCGGCCTGAGCGGGGCCGAAGGCGTCGGCCAGCAGCGTCTCGGCTTGGGCCAGCTCGCCGCGCTGGAGCGCCAGGCAGCCCAACCCGTGACGCACCATCGCGATCTCTTCCTCAGCGGCCACGCCAGCTAAGAGCGCCAGGCTGCGCTCATAGGCGCGCTCGGCCGCCGCATGCTCCCATTGATATTCGAGGCAGCGGGCGTAGCGCGCCAGCAGCCGCCCGAGTACCTGCCGCTCGGCCGCGTCACCCTCGGGCGAGAGGCTATCGGCGGCGGTGCGCAGTAAGTCGGCCGCCTCGGCGTAGCGGCCACGCGTCTGGCAGAACAGGCTCAGGCAATCCATTCCTTGCGCCAAGCTAGCCACATGATGCTGGGTGACGGCCCATTGCCAGGCGGCGCGAACGTTCTCGAACTCGAGACCGACCTCGGCCAGCGCTGCCCCCTGCTCTGGCCCGCGCAGTTGGCCGTAACGGAGGTCCAGAAAGTCGGCGAAGTAGGCGCTGTGGCTGTCGAGCGCGCCGGCCCAATCGGCGGGCGCGGCCTGGAGTTGCTGCTGGCCGAAGTGGCGCAGGTGCTCGTGGATTTGGTAGCGGCCACCCGGCAGGATAGCCATGAGCGACTTGTCGGCCAGCGCCGCCAGGATGGGTAGGGGAGCCGCCGCCACGGCGTGGGCCGCCGCGCGCACAAAGCCGCCGCGCAGCACACACAGGCGCAAAAACACGGCCTGCTCGGGCGCGGACAGCCCCTGCCAGGTGAAGTCGAAGACGGCGCGCAAACTCTGGTGGCGCTGCGGGGCGTCGCGCCAGGCCTCGGCCAAGAACGCCAGCCCACGTTCAATCTCAGCGACGATTTCGGCGCAGCTGAGCAGCCGCAGCCAGGCCGCTGCAAGCTCTAGCCCTAACGGCAAGCCCTCCATCAGCCGGCCGATCTGCGCCACGGCCCGCCAGTTGTCGGGGGCGAGCCGAAAGTCGGGCTGCACCTGACGCCCGGACTGCACAAACATCTGGACGGCGCCGAAGGCTTGGGCCGCCTCAACTGAGGTTACAGCCGCATCGGGCACGGGCAGGCCGCGAACCTCGTACAGCCATTCGGGGCGCAATTGCAGGCGCTCGCGGGAGGTGACGAGCAGGCGCACACCGGGCGCGGCCTGCAGCAGCGCAGTTACCAGGGCCGCGCCACTTTCCAGCAGGTGCTCAAAGTTATCGAGGACCAGCAGCAGTTCTTTGCCGCGCAAGTAGTCGAGCAGCTGCACCTGCGGATCGGCCTGGCGCGTGAACGCAAATTGCAGCGTCTCGGCGATGGCTTCGACCAGGCCGCCATCCTGAGCCAAGGGAGCCAGCGGCACGAAGAACACGCCATCGAGATAGTCACCCAGGCGCTCACCGGCAGCATACAGCGCGAGGCGCGTCTTGCCGATGCCGCCGGGGCCAGTGAGGGTCAGCAGCCGGCAGTCGGGGTCGAGCAGGCGGGTGGCGACAGCGGCCACCTCCACTTCGCGGCCGACGAGGGGCGTGGCTTGGGCGGGGAGATTGTGTCGGAAAGCCTTGTGGGCGGTTTGCAGGCGGTCGAAGAGGGCGCGGGTGGCCGGGGCCGGCTCGACGCCCAACTCGGCCAGCAGCAGCGCTCGGCAGGCTTCGTACTGGGCCAGCGCCGCCGGCAGTTGGCCGCTGCGCGCCAGCAACTGCATGAGCAAGCGGTGCGACTCCTCGCGCAAGGGGTCGAGGGCGATCAGGCGGCGCGCCTGCTGCCCGCCAGCGGCATACTCGCCGCACTTGAGATAGAAGCTGGTTAGCCGGTCAGAAGCGGCGATCACCCGCTGCCGCAGCTGTTCGCGCTCGAGCAGCGCCCACTCTTCAAAGACGCTGGCGTCTTTGAGATACACCCCCTGAAACAAATCCCCCTGGTAAAGCCCCAGGCTGGCTTCGAGGGCCTGCGCCCCAACGCGCGAGAGGGCCGGCAGGGCGCGCTCGCTGGCGCTGAGGGCGTCAGTCACGGCCAGCGCATCGACCCAAACGACGCCGGCCGGCTCCCAGGCCACACTCTGGCGCGTGATGACCAGGTGCTCGCCGACCAGTTGGCGCAGATTGCTGAGTAGCACGCGCAAATTGCCAAGCGCCTGAGCGGAGGTGCGGTCGTCCCAGAAGCGGTCGGCCAGGGCCAGGCGGCTGTGCTCGCCGCCGGTGTAGGCCAGAAAGGCCAAGAGCGCCTCGGCCTTGCGCGACACAAAGCCGGTGAGCGGTTGGCCGTGGCGACGCAGCGTCAGGCCCCCGAGGATCTGAAGTTCGAGTGTCAGGTGCAAGCCCATCCGTGTGAACGATCTCTGAACGGTCGGCTGGCATTATAGCGAAGAGGTACAGGAGTGACAAAGGCAAAAGCGCATTACTTGGCATTTCTACTGCGGTTGTGGTGCGAGGACGATGAGCAACCCTGGCGCGCAACCCTGGAGAGTTCCCGGACGGGCGAGCGCCGCGGCTTCGCCAGTCTGGGAGCCCTGGTGGCGTATCTGCTAGAGACCACCGGAGCCGCCGAGGAAACCAGCCCCGTCGCCGCCCTGGACCCAGACGACCCGCCGCCGGTGTCGGAGTGACACCTACGCCGACCACGTGTTGGTCGGTCCGCTTACGACCGCAAAACTGTTCAGGCCTATTTAGAGGAGACGAGCAATGACGAATTCTGTGTTACCCGGTATGAAGCTGCGCTGGATGAGCGCGGCCCTAGCGCTGGCCCTGGCGGCTTCGGCCTGCGGCGGTGGAGCGGCCACGCCGACGGCCACCAAGGCGCCGGCCGCCACCTCTACCAGCGCCCCAGCGGCCACGGCCACGCGGCCCCCGGCCACCAAGACCCCCCTGCCTTCGCCCACGGCGCTGCCGGAGGTGAAACTGAAAGCGCAACTGACCAACGACGCGGGCGGCTTCGCCTTCAAGCCGGTCAGCGGCTACTTCCTGGATAACACGGACGGCTTTGTGCAGATGGACGCGCCCGAGGCAGACCCCGACACTGGCCCGACGCTGCTGTTGGTGGGCGGGCCGAACAGAACCGGCTTCACATTTGAGAAGGCGTTTGAGGCATTTACCGAAGACATGGAGGACGTCAGCCGCAGCAACGAGCTCGACGGCACGGTGGACGGCGTGTCGGCGCGCATGGCTGACTTTACGGCCACCACGACCGGGGGCGACATCGCCGGGCGCATAGTGGTGGCAGTGACGGACGATGCCCAGCAGGTGTTCATCCAGATCGGCGTCACGTCGCCCGAGGCGTGGGACGAGTTCGCCCCGGTGTATGACGCCGTGCTCGACACGGTGCGGCTGTACGAGCCGGTGGTGCCTGAGACGGGCACGCTGATCCGCCAGTGGGCGGCGTCGGCGGAGGCCAGCACGGAGTTTGGCAGCATCAGTTGGACGGCCGAGAAGGCCTTGGGCGAGCCGAACGTGAGCGTGTGCTCGGACAACGGCGAGGCCTGGGCCTCGGCCAGCAGCAGCGGGGTGGATTGGCTGGAGGTCTACTACGCCACGCCGGTGGTGCCGACGGAGATCAACATCTACGAGTCGTTCAACCCGAGCCAGGTGGTGGAGGTGGAGTTGATCGCGACGGACGGCAGCAACCACAGCATCTACACGGCCGACCCGGAGATCATCACGGAGTGCCCGTATGTGCTCTCGCTGACGGTGGAAGCCGAGTTTGAGGTGAGTGGGCTGCGAGTGCGGATTGATCAATCGGTGCGGCACGCGTGGAACGAGATCGACGCGGTGGAACTGGTGGGTCTGGCCGGGTCACTGGAGGGCGACAGCCCGCCGCCGGCCAGCGACGACGTGGTGGAGCAGTGGGCGTCGCAGGCAGTGGCGAGCTCACAGTACGGCGAGGCGGGCTGGTCGGCCAACCAGGCCACGGGTGAGCCGAACGAGACGAGCTGTGGCGACAGCGTGTTCGCCTGGGCGGCGGCCACGACCACGGGCGTGGAGTGGCTGGAGGTGTACTTCGACGAGCCCGTCACCGCTGAGATGGCCGAGATCTACCAGAACTACCATCCGGGCCAAGTAATACTGGTCGAGGCCATTGACACGACCGGCGGCTATCACGAGGTGTACGCCAACACGCCGGAAGCCTTGACTGAGTGCCCGTATGTGCTGGCGGTGCCGATTGACCTGGACGTGCTGGTGATCGGTCTGCGCATCACGGTGGACCAGACCCAGATCAAGAGTTGGAACGAGATCGACGCGGTCAAGCTGATCGGCACGCACTAGCGGCCGGCGCAGCGCCGCAGAAGTGACTACGTGGGGCGGGCCATCTGGCCCGCCCCATTTGATTTCGGCCGAGGCGGGAAGCGGCTGGCAGGGCTGGGGAGGGGACGACCTCCGGCCGGCGAACGCGTCAGCTCAGGCGGCGGGCGGCGCGGGGCGGTCAAAGACATACACGGCGGCACGCTGCGCCCGCAGCTGAAAGTGATGGGTGGCGAGCAAGGCGGCGCACAGGCGCTCGGGCGGCCAGGCGGCGCCTTGATACTCGGCGGCGTGCAGCTCGATGATCAAGGTCTGCACCTGGCTGAGGGCCGCCGCGTCGTGCAGGATCAAGCCTAACTCGGCCCCCTCGATGTCGGCTATGAGCGCGAAGGGCGGGAGGGCGAAGTCGCGGACGAGGCGGCTGAGGGTGGTGGCCACCACCGCGACGCCGACGCCATCGCGGCTGAGGCGCGAATTGGTGTTGACTGCTTGAATGTCGAGCCGCACGCTGGGCTGGCCGCTGTAGTCAATGGCCTGGTTGAGCACGGTGAGGGCGCAGCCAGCGGTGTTGAGGCCCACGTTGCGGGCGAGCAGCGGCAGCAGGTGCGGGTTGGCCTCCACACAGATCAGCCGGCGCGCGGGCGACAGGCGCTGGGCGATGAGCGCGCTGCCCACGCCAATGCTGGCCCCCAAGTCGACTACATCGAGGTCGCGCGGCAAGTACTGCCGGATGAAGGCCAGCTCGGGGGCTTCGTAGCGCCCCATGACCATCCGGCCGACGGTGGTGGCGGTGACATAGGGACCGCCGGTCTCGATGACGCAGCCGCTGACCCGGAGGCGGTGGCGCAGCACGACCCCCGCGCCCCACCCTACGAGCGGGTACAGCGTGCGCGACAGGTGGCCCCGGACTTGGGACGCCAGGCTGGGAGCGGGCACGCGCTAGGCGCTGCTTGGGCGCAGCAGGCCGCGCGCGGCGTAGACGGCCGCGGCCTCACGCACCAGGCGGGCGCACTCGGGCGCGTGATAGTCCGCCTCCAAGCTGGCGGCCAGCGTGACAAGCTCGGCGGCTGAGGAACGGCCGGGCCGCAGTTGGCTGTACATGCGCAACACTTCGGCGTTGGGCACGGCGGTGAGCTCGGCGGCGCGGGTGAGGTTTTCGGCCAGGCCGGGGTAGCCGCTCTGGCGGGCGACTTGGGCCTGGGCGCGCAGGGTTGCGGCACTGATCTGAAGATCGGCCATGGTCAACTCGCCGCGCGCGGCGGCCTCGGCGGTGATCTCGCTCAGCGGCCGGCCGCTGGCGGTGCGGAGCTGGTCGGGGACGTTGGCAAACAGCGGGTAGTGCGGGTCGACGGCGCTCACAGGTCAGGCTCCCAATCGAAGCGCAGGTCCACGGGTGGGCGGTCCTGCACCAGCTCGGTCTCGCGGCGGTGAAGCAGCGTGGTCTTAACGATCAACTTGAGGCGCGCCCAGTTGTCGACCTGCACGGGGACGGGTGTGGTGACGCGGCGCAGGGCGTAGCGGGCGGCGTTGCGGCCGATGGCCTGAAAGGTCTCGAGCGTGAGGCTGGGCGACTGCGGGAAGAGCTCGAGGTTGTTGAGGCGCGGCAGCCCCTTCTGGTGAATGATGGTCGTGCCGCGCGACTGAAGGCCGACGGCCACGCCGGAGCCGCTGAGCCACGCGCCGATTTGCCCGATGGCGGCGCAGTCGGAGCTTTGATAGACCTTGACCACGCGGCCCACCAGACCTTCGCTGGCGACGCCGGTGAGAATGGCGGCCAGCACGTCTTCATGCTTGAGGCCGTTGATGGTCCGGGTGAGCGCAGTGCCGAAGGCCGGGCCGACGGCCACCACGACCTCAGGCGCGCTGCCGACGGCCGACGGGCCAAGCTCGGCCAGGGTGGCGACGGGCGCGCCGACTTGATCGGCGATGAAGTCGCGCGGTGACTTGACCTGCGGCATGGCCTGGACGGCCTGCCAGGCCGCGCCTTCGAGACGGTAGCCGGTGCCGGGGCCGGTGTAGTCGTTGGGGTCGTTGATGGCGCTGCGAACCTGGAAGTCGGCGTCGAAGATGGCGGCGGGCTGCAGGTAGTCGCCGGCGACGCGCTGCCGGCCCATCTCGAGCAGGTTGGCGGCCACGGTGTCGAAGCCGCGCCGCTGGAGCGCGCCGACGACTGCCAGGATGGTGCGCTCGCCGTGGAGAAAG
>JBBRZY010000129.1:0-9337 GCA_038252885.1 Anaerolineales bacterium
GCGGCTTTTCCAACCCTGCCGACGCCCGGCGCGGGCGGTACGCAGGGCCTGATCTACCCGCTGGTGCAAGGCTGGCATGCCGGGCGGGCGGTATGGTACTACAACCTGGGGAGCAACACGCCGCTCGACCCGGCCGCGCCCGACCGCGTGCTGACGGCGCCAGTATGGGTGTTTGTGACGCGCATTAACGCCGACGGCAGCCCGGAGATGTTGGCCGGGCAGGACAACCTGTTCGACTCGCGCGTCGGCCAGGCGCAGTACACCGACTTATGGCAGGCGACGTTTGTGACCGTCACCGCCGAGTATGCCGCCGACTCTATCCGCTCGGCCGAAGACCTGGCGCCGGCCGGCCTAACCGCCGCGCCGCAACGGCTGTTCGTCAACTGCCCGGAGGTGCCGCCCGGCTCAACCCTGAGCGACCAGTCGCTGCCGCTTAAGACCGGCTGGGTGCGCGGCGAACAGGTGACCTATTTTGACTTTGGGCCGACCGACCCACGCCCCGGCAAGGTATATGTGCCGATTACGGGCCTGGCCGCCGACGGCACGCCGCAGTTGGTGGCCGGGCAGGCGTTGATTTTTGACGCCGCGGCCGGCACTGCCGGGTACAGCGACTTCTGGCGCGTGCAGTGGGTGACGGTCGGGGCAGACTACACGGCCAACAGCCTGCGCTCGGCGGCCGACGTGGACCCGGCCCAGGTGACGGCCAGCAGCCTGGTGATGAACTTCCCGCAGCCGTAAGCGCGGGCGGGCGTCACGCTGCTACTGTCGTTCCTGCCAGACGTGGGGCTGCTGGGCAGTATGCCGGGGGCCAACGCCGCCACGGTGGGCACGCTGATGGTGATGCACACGCTGACCGCCGCCATCGTGGTCGGGCTGCTGACGACGATGGCGCGAGAGAAGTAACAGCCGGCCGGCGGCACGCTTCGCAGAGCAGTCGGCCAAGGAACCGCAGGCTGAGGATAAATTAGCAAGGGTTGGTCGCCCTGATCCCCGGCCCTGCCCCTAAAGTGGGCCGGGTGCTGGCTGCAAATGTAAGCGCCGTTGTCAGCACCGCGCTGCGACTCAACGTCGGCGTTACGCGCAGCGCCGTAGCGCCCCCGCCTCATTCGTGTAATTGGTGAAATTCGTGGCTAAAGCTTTTCGCCTTTGGCATTTTGCCATTCGGGTTACAATACCTGCCGATATCCCCGGTTAAGGTCACCCATGACACCTATCACCCCTTTGAACGTCACACCCCTCACCCTCACTGGCCGCGTGGTGCGGCTGGAGCCTTTGAGCCTGGCGCAGGTGCCCGACCTGACCGTCGCCGGGCAAGATGAGGGCATCTGGCGCTACATGCCCTATGACAACATGCAAACCGAAGCCCAGATGCGCGCCTGGGTGGCCGACCTGCTGCACCGCCAAACGCTGGGCGGCGACTTGCCCTTCGCCGTCTATCACCTGGCCGATCAGAAGTACGTCGGCGCGACGCGCTATATGGACATCCAGCCGCCCCACCGCGGCCTAGAAATCGGCGGCACGTGGTACGGCGCGGACTACCAGCGCACGGCGGTCAACACCGAGTGCAAATATCTGCTGCTGCGCCACGCCTTCGAAATGCTGGGCTGCATCCGCGTGCAGCTCAAAACCGACCTGCGCAACGAGCGCTCGCAGGCGGCGATTGCCCGCATTGGCGCGGTGCGCGAGGGCGTGCTGCGCGAGAACATGATCATGCCCAACGGCTACCACCGCAGTTCGGTCTACTTTAGTATGCTGGCGGCCGAGTGGCCGGCGGCCAAAGCCAAGCTCGAAGCCCGGCTGGCAGACTAGGGCGCTAACAAGCTGCGCTGCCGCCATGCCGCCCATCGATCCCGCCATCCTGCGCGCGCGCACCGCCGCTCTGCCGGGGAAGTTCCCCAACGCGGAGGCGCTGGCGACGTTCGTGCGCCGGCTGCTGGACGAGTACGCCGACCGCACGCACCGGGCCAGCCCGCAGGTGGTGTCGAGCGCGGTGGCGAATGCTTACAAGGCCCCGGCCCCGGTGGTGCGCGGCATCGTCAACGCCTTGCGCGCGCCGGTGCGGGCCGACCCGCCGGCGGCGCTGCGGGCGGTGGCGGCCATTTGGGCCGGCGGCTCACGCGAGGAGCGCCGGATTGCGGCCGAGCTGCTGGGGCAAGTGGCGCTGGCCGCGCCGGCTGAGACGCTGGCGCTGATTGATACCTGGGCGCCGCAAATCGAGAGCGCCGAGACGGCCGAGGTGCTGGCCGAGTTGGGGTTGGGGCCGCTGATGCTGGCCGACCCACCACAGTATTTGGAGCACGCGCGGCGCTGGGTGATCAGCCCGGTGCGCTGGGTGCGGCGCTTTGCGCTGGCCGCTATGCTGCCGCTGGTGAAGGACCGCCAGTGGGATAACGTGCCCGGCGCGCTGGCGGTGCTGCGGCCAGTGATGACCGAGGCCGACGGCGAGGTGCGCCGCGCCGCCGCCAACATTCTGGAAAAGCTCGGCCCGAAAAGCCCGGCCGAGGTCAGCCGCTTCTTGCGCGAGCAGGCGGTGCGCGCCAACGGCAACACTCAGTGGATCATCCGCAACGCGCTGGCGGGCGTGCCGGAGGCCGAGCAGGCCGAGATCGTGCGGCTGCTGCGGTCGTAGGGCCGGAGGGTAGAAGTCGGAGGTCAGAGGTCAGAAGTCGGAGGGGGCCAATAGGCAGCCGGTAGATGGCAGACGGCAGTTTGCCCGCCAAGTCGCCCCTCACCGGCCCGGCGCGACATCGGCCCTCGCGCAGCGCCAAATTCGTGTAATTCGTGGAATTCGTGGCCAAAGCGCTTTCCCCTGAGTCAAGCGAGTCCCTTCCAGCCCCTTTCGTTTCCAATATTCCCGGCTTTTCGCGCCCTTTACGACTCGGCCCGGCGTCGGTTATAATCACCCCTCATTCTGACTTGACCCGCGCGCTTGCTGCCGGCCATTGCCGCTACCTCGCCGCCGGGTGACCTGCCAAAGGAGGGCAGACGTCATGCCGCTTCCACCCGATCAAAAGCTGAAAGTTATCGACGATTACAAGGTGCACGAAGGCGACACGGGTTCGCCCGAAGTGCAGGTGGCGCTGCTCACCAACCGCATCACGCAGCTCACCGGTCACTTGCGCACGCACAAAGGCGATGAGTCGTCGCGGCGCGGCCTGCTCAAAATGGTCGGCCAGCGCCGGCGCTTGCTCGCTTACCTGAGCTCGCGCGACCCGAAGCGCTACGAAGCCCTGACCGATCGTTTGGGGCTCCGCCGCCGCTAATCTAGCGCACCAGACGCGTCGAGGGGCCAGCGCCCCTCGGCGCGTTTCATTTTGTCGCCGGCCGCAAGCCACGGTTGGGAATTGGAGAGCGTTTAGCAAGCTGGCGCTTGCTCGGCCGCTTCCCAGTCCCTAACCTCCTTGCCCGGCCTTTGGGGCGGCCGCCCTGGCTGCCCTGGCATGGAGGATACCAATGCCTGAAGCGAAATCGTTTAGCACCACCCTCGGCGGCCAGACTCTCACGCTCGAGACCGGCAAACTCGCCAATCTCGCCGGCGGCGCCGTCACCATCCGCGTGGGCGACACCCTGCTGCTGGCCGCCGCGACCATGTCGCGCGAGCCCCGGCTGGGCATCGACTTCTTCCCGCTCAGCGTGGATTACGAAGAGCGCCTGTACGCCGCCGGCCGCATCCCCGGCTCGTTCTTCCGGCGCGAGGGCCGCCCGAGCGAAGGCGCCATCCTGACCTCCCGGCTGATTGACCGCCCGCTGCGCCCGCTCTTCCCCAGCGACCTGCACAACGACGTGCAGATCATCGTCACCGCGCTGTCGGTCGATCAGGAACAGCAGCCCGATGTGCTGGCGATCACCGCCGCCTCGGCCGCGCTCTCGATCTCCGACGCGCCGTTCGGCAAGCCGGGCTTCGACGGCCCGGTGGGCGCCGTGCGCGTGGGCCTGATTGACGGCGAGTTCGTCAGCAACCCGACCTTCACGCAGATGGAGCAATCGACGCTCGACCTGCGCCTGGCCGGCACCCGCACCGCCCTGGTGATGGTGGAGTGCGGCGCGGAAGAAGTGCCCGAAGACGTGATGGTGCAGGCCCTGCAATACGGCCATGCCGCCATTCAGCCGCTGATTGATCTGCAAGAGCAGATGGTGGCGGCCGTGGGCAAGCCCGTGCGCGAGTATCAGCGCTTTACGCTCGAC
This sequence comes from Anaerolineales bacterium, assembly GCA_038252885.1. Taxonomy (GTDB): domain Bacteria; phylum Chloroflexota; class Anaerolineae; order Anaerolineales; family UBA6663; genus JADZEK01. The sequence continues at coordinate 4,186 of JBBRZY010000129.1, forward strand.
CAGACGCTGGTGGCCGCCGTGACCGCCAAAGTGGGCGACCGCATGCGCACCGCGCTGGCTGGCGGCAGCAAGACCGAGCGCAACCTGGCGATTGACGCGCTGACCAAAGAAGTTTTGGCCGCCTACGCCGGCGACGCCGCCGTGCTGCCCGCCAACCTCAAAGAGATCGTCCACGACCTCGAGAAGGACGTGGTGCGCGCCCGCATCATCAAAGACGGCGTGCGCCCCGACGGTCGCGGCCTGAAGGACATTCGCCCGCTGGCCGCCGAAGTGGCGCTCAGCCCGCGCGCCCACGGCAGCGGCCTGTTCACGCGCGGCGAGACGCAGGTGCTCACCCTGGCTACGCTCGGTACCCCGCGCGAGGCCCAGGAGCTCGATACGCTCTCGCCCGAAAACGAGAAGCGCTACCTGCACCACTACAACTTCCCGCCCTACTCGGTCGGCGAGACGCGCCCCATGCGCGGTTCGTCGCGGCGCGAGATTGGGCACGGCGCGCTGGCCGAACGCGCGCTGATCCCGGTGCTGCCCAGCAAGGAAGAGTTCCCGTACGTGCTGCGGCTGGTGTCGGAGGCGCTGTCGTCGAACGGCTCGACCAGCATGGGCTCGGTCTGCGGCAGCACCCTGGCGCTGATGGATGCAGGCGTGCCGATCAAGGCGCCCGTGGCCGGCATCGCCATGGGCTTGGTGAAGGACGACAACGGCTACGCCATCCTGACCGACATCCAGGGCCTGGAAGATCACCTGGGCGATATGGACTTCAAGGTGGCCGGCACGGCGGTGGGCATCACCGCGCTGCAAATGGACATCAAGATCAAGGGGCTGACCCCGGCCATCTTGCAGCAAGCGCTGGAGCAGGCGCGTGAAGCGCGCGGCCAGATCTTGGACCTGATCGCGAGCGTGCTGCCCGCGCCCCGGCCCGACCTGTCGCCCTACGCCCCGCGCCTGACCATCATCAAGATCGACCCGAGCAAGATCGGCGCGATCATCGGGCCGGGCGGCAAGGTGATCCGCAAGATTCAGGAAGACACCGGCGTCAAGATCGACATCGAGGACGACGGCACGGTCTTCATCGCCGCCAGCGACGGCCCGGCCGCCGCGCGCGCGCGCGAGATGATCGTGGGCCTGACCGAGAGCGCCCGCGTCGGGCAGATCTACACCGGCAAAGTGGTGCGCGTGACCGACTTCGGCGCGTTCATCGAAATCTTGCCGGGGATGGACGGCATGGTGCACATCTCGCAGCTCGCCAGCGAGCGCGTGAACAAGGTGGAAGACGTGGCCCGCGTGGGCGACGAGTTGACGGTGATGGTGACCAACATCGACGAGGGCGGCAAGGTGCGGTTGAGCCGCCAGGCCGTGCTCGAAGGCTGGACGGCCGAGGAAGCGCTGGAGAAGGACCGCAAGCCCAGCGGCGGCGGACGCCCCAGCAACGGGGGTGGTGATCGCGGCCGCCCCGGCGGCGGTGGCGGTGGCGACCGGGGGCGTGGTCCCCGCCGCTAAGCCGCGCTAGCAGGTAGCGCTCTCTCACGGGCGGGTGGACGGCCGAGGCCGCTCACCCGCCCGTTGGTTTTGCGGTGTTGGGCGGGGTCATTTCACAGTGAGATTCATCCTTAAGCGTGCTGCGCGATCACGCGCAGGCGCTGAGGAATGTCAGAGGGCTGGGGCTTGCGCTCGCAATGCCATAGAGGCACCAGGCTGGACAGTGCAAAGCACGGGCTTCTAAGAATAGACCGCCAATCTATAGATAGAATCGACACTTTCGCGTACAATCGGCCAACGCTCACTGGTTGCTGTTGCGCCGTGCTCGGGCCGAGGCCTATATGACCCCCCTACTCCCACCCGAAACTACGCCGTCTGATGTGCCGGTGCCTGTCGCCTTGGCCTTGCCCCCTGTGCCCGGCGCCTCGCCGCGCTGGGGGCCGCTGACCAAGTTCCTGGTGGCGCTGGTGCTGGTGGTCTTGGCCGGCGCGGTGCTGGTGCGTTTTCAGGAGATGATCGCGCCGCTGGTGCTGGCCGTCATCCTGGCCTATTTGCTCAAGCCGGTCGTGGCCGCCATCACTCAGCGCACCCGGCTGTCGTGGAGCGTGGCGGCGGCGCTGGTCTACCTCGTCCTGCTGGTCATTATCATCACCCTGCTGACCGTGGCCGGCATCGCGCTGGTGCAGCAAGTGCAGGGTCTATATGGCGCGGTGGCCGACATCGCCGCCGACCCGGTCACGCGGCTGCAGGCGATCATCAACAAGCCGTTCGTGGTCGGCCCGTTTGCCTTCGACCTGTCACAGCCCTTTAGCATCGGGCCGTTCGGGCCGTTCCAGGTGCCCGACCTCAATTCGCCGGAGTGGCAGTCAATCATTCAGCAGGCGCTGAGCGCCATCCAGCCGGCGCTCAATCGCACGGGCGTGCTGGTGGGCAACCTGGCCACCGGCACGGCCTCGGGCTTGGGTTGGGCGCTGTTCATCGTGGTGGTGTCGTACTACCTGCTCAACGACGTGCGCAACATCGGGGTGTCGTTCGAGCGCCTGGTGCCGGAGGAGTACGCTTACGACGTCCGCCGGCTGATCAAGGAGCTTGGCCCGATCTGGAACGCCTTTTTGCGCGGGCAGATCACGCTGGGCATCACCATGGGCGTGCTGGTGGGGCTGACGATGTGGGTGCTGGGGGTGCGCTACGCCGTGGTGTTGGGGCTGCTGGGCGGGCTGCTCGAGTTCATCCCCGTCATCGGCCCGGTCATCGCCGGCGGCGTGGCGCTGATCATCGCGCTATTTCAGCCGGGCAATTGGCTGGGGCTGAACCCGATCACCTTTGCGCTGGTGGTGCTGGGCGCCTCGATCCTGCTGCAACAGGCGGAAAACAACTTCCTGGTGCCGCGCATCCTGGGCGGCAGCCTGAACCTGCACGCCGTGGTCATTCTGGTGGGAGCCGTCGTCGCCGCCAGCCTGGCGGGCATCATTGGCCTGCTGCTCTCGGCCCCCGTGATGGCCACCCTGCGCTTGTTTGGGCGCTATGTGTACTGCAAGTTGTTCGACCTGGACCCGTGGCCCGACCCGCCGGCCATCACCCGCGCCCCACCCGAGCGCAAGTGGGCGCGCTGGGTGCGCCAGCGCGCGAGCGGGCTGTGGACCCGGCGCAAGTAGCCGCCCCGCATGGCCCGCGCGCTGCGAAATTTTTGGCTGAACCTGCGCCGCCGCTGGGCGCGCCCAACGCCGCCCCCCGGCCCCAAGCCACTCGGGCCGCCGCGGGTCGACTTTTCATATACCATCTACTGGACCAAGCTGGTGCGGAAGTGGGAGGCGCCCCACCGCGCGGAGATCGCCGCCGCGCTGGGCCCGGTGCTGACCCAGCCCACATTTGAAACCAACGCCTACGAGCGCCGCTACCGCGTGCCCGGCCTGGATGACCAGGCCCACGCCGGGGCGAGCCTGGTGGCTCTGGATAAAGTGCTGCGCGCCTTCAATGACGCGCCTAACAAGGAGAGTTGAACATGGCTGCTGAAGACCCGAACATCCCGACCGACATTTTGGCCGAGACCCAGAACTACATCGTGTGGAGCGCCGACGAGCCGGATGGCGAGTTGACCTTCAACGTGGAGCTGGGCAGCGTGACGCTGCACTTCTTTCAAGAGGAGTGGGACGAGTTCTTGAGCCTGGTGCGCGCAGTGGGCGCGGAGGGCGGCAAGGCGAAGGGCAAGGGCAAGGCCGGCTAGGCCGGCCCACTACGGCGGGATGTTCGCCAAACACCTGCCCCCCAGCGCCGGGCGGCCGCGCGTGCTGGCGCTGGGGCGAGACGCGGCAGCAACGCTGGCCGAGGCGGGCGAGATCACGCCCGGCGACCTGGCCGCGCTGCCGGTGGGGCCGTTCGACGCGGTGGCGGGTGAGGCCGGGCCGTTCCACGTGGCGGCGCTAGCGGGGCGGCTGCGCCCGGGTGGCCGGCTGATCTTGCTGGCGGCGGGCGCGCCCGAGGCGCTGCTGGCGGCGCTGACCGAGGCCGGGCTGATCCACTGCCTGGTGGAGGCGCACGGCGCGGTGTGCCTGTACCGGGGCGAGCGCCCGCCCACCGGCGATAGCCTGGCGCGGCAGCAGGCGCTGGCGCAGGTAGAAATCAAGACCCCGTACGTCTTTCTGCTAGTCGAGCAGACCCCCAACAAGCCGGCCTGGAAGCTGGCCCCGGACGAGCCGATCACCTGGCAGGCGGCGACCGTGCGCGACCCGGCCACTGGCGCGCCCACGCTGCTGGCCTTTAGCGCGCTGGTGAAGGCGGTGGCCTATATGCAGCAAGCCATCCGCGCCGGCACTGGGCCGCGCGTGAACAAGGTCGGCAAGTACCCGGCCGAGGCCGCGGCGGGTTGGCCGCTGCCGTATGTGCTCAACCCCGAGTTTGAGAATCTCAAAGTTGCGCCCGCCGGGCCGCCGTTAACAGTGGACCCGCAGCGGGCGATCACGGGCGAGGAGAGTTAGGGGATCGACTCGGCCATGTGCAGCAGGTCGTCGCCGGTCAGCGCGTCGCCCTCGGCCGTCAGGCGGTAGTCGACTTCGCCGCTGCGCCAACTGAGCGAGAGGCGGTCGGGGCCGAGGCCCTGCGTTTGCAGCAGCGTGGCCGGCAGCCCCTTCACCAGCACCGCCTCGCCCTGGCCCACCGAGCCAACGCTGGGCGCGTCGGCCGTCACCGTGGTCAGGTGCAGCCGCACCGTCGCGCCATCGGCGTTCTCCCAGGTGACGATCAGGCTGGCGTAGTCGCCGGCCTCGAACACCTCGGGCGCAACCACTTCTACGAGCTCGTCGGCGGTAAAGCCAGCGGGCACGGCGGTGGGCAGCGACACGGCAAAGGGCAGGCGCGGCGCGGCCTCGGCCAGTGTCACTTCATCTGGCTCCACGGCCACCGGCGTGGCATCGCGCAGGGTGATGCTGCCCACATCAATCGTGGCTTCCAGAACGACAAAATCGGGCGTGACATTTGCGGCTGGGCCGCACGCCGCCGCCCCGACCAAAATCAGAAGCAAACACCACCGACCAATCCACTTCAGCCCCATCCCAGCCTCCGTCTCCCCCAATCCCCCTGCCCCGAATTATAATCGCGCCACCGTGGACCTCACCGACTTTAACGATCTGCTCACCCCCACCGGCCAGGCCGCCCTGGCGGCGGCCACAGCGTTGGCCCC
>JBBRZY010000130.1:0-9334 GCA_038252885.1 Anaerolineales bacterium
GGCCTCGTCGCCATGCGCGGCCTTGAGAGCCAGCGCGGCGGCCAGCGTGTCGGGTGCGGCGTAGTCGAAGGCGGCCGGTTTCATGCCGCGCTAGGCCGTGGGGTCCGCAATTTCGCCATACAGGTCGGGCCGGCGGTCGCGGTAGAACTGCCAGGTGTTGCGCACTTCGCGCACCAGGTCGAGGTTCATGTCGCACACAATCAACTGCTCTTCCTTGTCGCTGGCGGTGCCCAGGCCGGTGGTCAGGTCCGGCAGGTACGCGCCGCGCGGGTCGCAGAAGTAAGAAGTGCCATAGTAGTCGTTGTCGCCCAACTCCAGCTCCTGGCCAACGCGGTTGATCGTGCCGACGAACACGCCGTTGGCGATGGCGTGCGAGCGCTGCTCGATCTCCCACAGGTGCATCGAGAGCCCGCGCGAGGTGGCCGAGGGAATGAAGATCATCTCGGCCCCGTGCAGCCCAAGCACGCGCGGCCCTTCGGGGAAGTGGCGGTCGTAGCAGATGTAAACGCCGACCTTGCCCACGGCGGTGTTGAAGACCGGGAAGCCCAGATTGCCGGGCTTGAAATAGAACTTCTCCCAAAAGCCCTTGACCTGTGGGATGTGCGACTTGCGATACTTGCCCAGCACCGTGCCGTCGGCGTCGATGACGACGGCAGTGTTGTAATACACGCCCACCTGTTCCTGCTCGTACATCGGCACGATCAGCACCATGTGGTGCTGGCGCGCCAACGCCTGCATCAGCTTGGTGGTCGGCCCGTCGGGCACGGCCTCGGTGTAGTCGTAGAACTTGGCGTCCTGCACCTGGCAGAAGTAGGGGCCGTAGAACAACTCTTGAAAGCACATGATCTGCGCGCCCTGCCCGGCCGCCTGCTCAACATAGGCGACGTGCTTGTCGATCATGGCCTGCTTCGAGCCGGCCCAGGTGGCTTGGATGAGCGCTCCGCGAACAGTCGTGGGCATGGGGACCTCGGTGAAAGCGAAAGTGAGGCTAGGCGGACGGCGGCTGTCTCACCGCCGCCGTCCGCACCAACCCGCGAACAAACAGAGAGATTACTCGCCGCCGGGAGTGATCTCGACGATTTTTGGCTGGTAGGTGGTGCCCTTGGCGTCCACGCCGTCGCCTTCCAGGGCCGAAACGGCTTGGGCCGCCAGGTCGGAGCGGAAGGCGCCGTCGGTGGGCGCGGCGTTGATGACGGTCTGGGAGGTGGCGACCTCCACGGTCTGATCCCACAGTTCCAGGTCCATCACGCCGATGCCGGCGGGCGAGGGCCAGACGAGCTTGTTGATCTCGTTCAACTGCCAGGCCATGTGGCCGCGGCCCAGGGTCGGGCCGTTTTCGAGCACAACGTCCACGCAAGCATCGAAGTTGTCGCGGCAGAAAATCCAGCCGCGGAACGAGGCGCGCAGGAAGCGCACGGCCACGTCTTCGTTGCCGGCCTGGGCCAGCCAGGCGGCGTTGGCCCAGATGGCGTCTTGCAGCATGGCGGTGCCCACATCGTTGAAGTTGATGACGCTCAGGTCTTCGGGCTGATAGAGCGCGTTGGTGTCGGGATTGGTGGCTTCGAGCACCTGCGCGTATTCGTTGTAGGTCATGGCCTCGGCCGCGTCGATCTCACGGTTGAGCAGCAGTTCCATGTTGAACGGCTGCTGCACGATCTCAAGGTCGGTCGTCGGGTCAAGCCCGGCCTTGGTCATAGCGGCCAGCAGCTCAAACTCGTTGCCGAAGCCCCAGGTGCCGACCTTCTTGCCGCGCCAATCGGCCGGTTCGGTGATGCCCGAGTCGGCCCACGAGACTTCGAGCGTGCCGGAGCGCTGGAAGACCTGCCCGATGTTCACGATGTTGGCGCCTTCTTGGCGCGAGACCAGGGCCTTGGGCACCCAGGCGATGGCGAAGTCGGCCTGGCCAGAGGCCAGCACCTGCTGCGGCACGATGTCGACCGCACCTTGCAGGATGGTGACATCCAAGCATTCGGCCTCATAGAAGCCCTTGTCAACCGCCGCGAAGTAGCCGGCGAACTGGCTCTGGACCACCCACTGCAGTTGCAGCTTGATGGGGGTCATGTCGGCGCAATCGGCGTTGCCTTCAGCGGCGGCGGCGGTGGCGGCCGCGCTGGTGGCGGCGGCATCGGCATCTGACACGACCACGACGACCGGCGCGGTCGTTGCGGTCGGCTGCGGCTGCAAGGCTACCGGGCTGGCGCAGGCGGTGATCAAAATCAGCATGGCCACCAGCAGCGACGTAAAGCGGCCAAATATGCGGCGTCTAGAATCCATGGGACAAATTCTCCTTCTCCAGGAATAGGTTACGTATCAGTCTAAGCGGTGTGAGATGGAAAGTACGAAGCCAGGCGGCACCTCCTTTGGTGTGTATCTTACCCGACCAGCGGCGCGGCGGGGTTAGTCATCGCCGGCGCGCTGCGAGGCGTGCCAGGGCATCAGCCAGCGCTCGGCTAGCAGAATGACGATGTAGAACGCCAGGCCCATGCCGCAGGCCACGATGATGGCGGCCCAGGCCTCGGCGAAATGGAATAGTGCGGCCTGCTGGGAGATATAAATGCCCAGCGCCGCGCGCGAGCCGCCGAAATACTCGCTGACGATCGCGCCAATGACGCTCAATGTGCCGGCCACCTTGAAGGCGCTGAAAATAAATGGCAGCGCGTTGGGCAGCCGCAGGTGCGCCAGGATGGTGAACTCGCCGGCCGCGTACGAGCGCATCAACTCCAGCGCGCCGGCGTCCACCAGCGTCAGCCCGCGCACGGTGTTGATCATCACCGGGAAGAAGACGATGACGGCCACAATGCTCATTTTGGCCAGCGGGTTGGTGATGCCAAACCAGTTGTTCATGATCGGGGCCAGCGCCACAATCGGCGTGGCGTTGACCATGATGGCGAAGGGCATGAAGCCCTCGCTGACAATGGTCCAGCGGGCGGTAGCCAGGGCCACCAGCACGGCCAGCCCGCAGCCGATGAGAAAGCCGCCGCCGGCCTCGCGCAGCGTGAACAGCCCGGCCGGCAGGATGATGGGCAACTCTTCGAGGAAGGTCGCCGCAATCACCGACGGGCGCGGCAAGATGAACCCCTCGATCTTGAAGATGACGACCACCGCCTCCCACAGCACCAGGAAGGCCACAAAGACCACCAGCGCGGGCAGGTAGCGCCGCAGCCCGGCGCTGAAGCGCGCCCCCAGGCCAGCCTCGGCGGGCAGCGCCACCGGCTCCAGGCCGGCCGCGGCGTCGAGCAACTGGCTCATGCCGTCGCCCCCGCCGCGCCTTGCCCACTCTCTTCGCGCCGCAGCACCTCGCGCACTTCGGTGATCTTCTCGAAGAAGCGCCGGTCTTCGCGCGTGTCGAATCCACGCGGGCGCGGCAAGTCGACGTCAATGATGCCGGCCACGCGACCGGGCCGGGCCGACATGACCACCACGCGCGAGGCCAGGAACACCGCCTCGGGGATGCTGTGAGTGACGAACACCACGGTGGTGCGCGTTTGGCTCCAAATGCGCAGCACTTCGAGCTGCATGTGCTCGCGCGTCATCTCGTCCAACGCGCCGAAGGGATCATCCATCAGCAGCTGCGACGGCGCGCACGACAGGGCGCGGGCGATGGCCACGCGCTGCTGCATGCCGCCCGAGAGCTGCCAAGGGTAGGTGTTGGCAAAGTCGCCCAGCTTCACCAGTTGCAGCATCTCGCGGGCGCGGGCCTCACGCTTGGCGCGCGGGTATTTCATGATCTCCAACGGCAATTGCACGTTCTGGCTGACCGAGCGCCAGTCGTAGAGCGTGGCCTGCTGAAAGACCATGCCGTAGTCGCGGTCACGGCGGGCCTGCGGCGCGGGCTTGCCGTTCACCTGCACCTGCCCGCTGGTGGGCGCGGTCAGGTCGCCGATCAGCCGGAGCAGCGTGCTCTTGCCGCAGCCCGAGGGGCCGAGCAGCGCGATGAACTCACCCGCGAAGATATCGAGGTTGATGTTCTCCAGCGCCAGCACGCGCGGGCCAGCGCCCTGGCCGAAGGACTTGCTGACGCCCTGAATGGTGATGACGGGCGAAGAGGCACTCACGGGCACACTCCCTGACTCGGTGCGGCTATTCATTGCGGCGGCGCTCGGCCGGCACGAACATGCGCTCGATCGCGGAAATGAGCGCCACAAAGAACAGCCCGACCAGCGCGGCCACGATGATGGCGGCGAAGAGCTTTTCGGGGCCGTTGGAGTAGTAGTAGCTATAGGTGAGCAGGGCGCGGCCCAGGCCGTCGCCAATGCCGGAGGGCAGCTCGCCCACGATCGCGCCGATGACGCTGGCCGTGGCCGAGACGCGCAGCGCGGTGAAGATGTAGGGCAAGGCGGCTGGCACGCGCAGCTTCCACAAGATTTGCCCCTCGCTGGCGGCGTAGGAGCGCATGAGCTCGACCGCGCTGGGGGCCGGCGAGCGCAGCCCGCGCAGGGTGTTGATGGTGACCGGGAAGAAGGTCAGGTAGGCCGAGATGATGGCGACCGCCGCGGCCGCCGGCCAGTTGAGCCGCCCGCCCCAAATGATGATCATGGGGGCAATCGCCAGCAGCGGCACGGTCTGCGAGGCGACCACATAAGGCATCAGCCCGCGCTCCAGGAGCGAAGAGCGGCTGAACAGCGCCCCCAGCCCAAAGCCCACCAGGCTGCCAAACACAAAGCCGGCCGCCGCCTCCTGCCAGGTGAACCAGGCGGCGCGCAGCAGCAGGCTGACCAACAGGTCGGGGTTGCCGCGCTGGGCGGGTTTGAACAACGCCGCCACCATGTTCCACAGGTGCGGCATCGATTTGTCGTCGGAGCGGATGGGCAGCCGGAGCGACGTGCCGGGGATTTGGTCGTGGAGCGCCTTGCCAAGCAGTTTATAGCCTTCCCACAGCGCGGCGAAGACCACCAGCACCAGCAGGAAGGCGAGCACCTTGCGCACGGTCTGGGCCGCCGCGCCGGGCCGCCGCGTGGGGGGCGCAGCCAGCGCGCCAGACTCGAGCTCAACCGCCGTGGCGTGGGCCATGGGCTGGGCTAGGCGCTCCCGCGCGCGCAACGAGTCGGCAGGGGATTAAATGCAGTTCCGGCGGAGACTTTCGGCATCCACATGACTCCCGTGGTTTTGGCTGGTTCTTGTTCTGAAACGGCGCCCCAGTCTAAATATCCCTGGGGCCGCTTGCAAGCCGGCAGCGCATTGGGGGAGCGAGGAAACTCCCACCCGGCGGCCCGTGCAACCAACTGCTGGCTGAGGCATGGGCGATTCTAAAAGCAAGCGTAAGCAAAGTCAAATGCATAGCTGAATTGGGATTGCTGATTTTTGATGGAAGGGCGGAAACAAGCGCCTGGCGGTGCTGGCGCAAGTGCTCTCACCAATAGTTGTCCAAATCTTCATCAGTTCTATATGGCCCGGTTGGTAGAGTGAGGCCCAGACCAACCAAAGGAGCCAGAATGACAATGACGGAAACACCCTTACCAGACGAGGCCGCGCCGCTGCCGGACGAGGTCGCGCCGACGCCACCGCCCAAACGCGGGCTGCTGGCCGTGCTAGTGGGCGTGGTGGCCTGGCCGCGCTCCACTTTCACCTACCTGCGCGATCACGGCGGCCGGTCGTGGCTGGTGCCACTGGGGCTGGCGCTGGTGCTGACTCTGGCGTCGCGCCTGGTGGCGCAGCCGATTGAAAAGGCCCAGGCCGAGGCGGCGCAGGCCGCCCTTCAGGCCCAGATCGACGCGCTCCAAAACAGCAACGGCGGCGGCTCTGAGGGCGGCGGGGTGTTCATTAGCGGGGTAGTTGGCGCGGGGCCGGGCGGGCTGGGCGGCTTAGGTGGGCTGGGCGCAGTGCCGGTCGACAGCCCGCTGGCGACCTACGGCCTGCCGCTGCTCGGCGTGTTGGGCGAGTGGCTGCTGCGCGGCGGGGCGCTGCTGGCGCTGGCCTGGGTGCTGGGCGGCCGGCCCAAAGCGGGCGGCATGTTCCGCATGAGCGGTTGGACGTTTGTCCCCGACCTTGCGCGGCTGGTCGTCACCCTGGCGGTGATGCTGGCCCTGGGGCGCATTCCGCTGCGCGGCCTGAGCAGCTTCGCCACTGGCGGACCCGGTGGCGGCGGTGGCAGCCCAACTGTCAGTTTTAGTACCGGCGACGGTGGTCTCGTGAACGATGACGGCACGGTGACGATTGACGGCGGCGACACCGCCACCGTAGGTTCGCAAGACTTCGTGGTGGGCGGACCGGGCGGCGCGCCGCCGTTCCTGCTCTTCCTGCAATCGGCGCTGTTCAGCAGCCTGGACGTGTACCTCCTGTGGTCGCTGGTGCTGCTCGCCATCGGCGTGGCCGTGACGGCGCGCCTGGGCTGGCTCAAAGCCGGCCTGGCCACCCTGCTCTACTTTGTCACCAGCATCGTGCTGACGGCCGTGCCGTCGCTGCTGACGTTCTACCTGATGCAGTTCAGCGGGCCGGGTCAGTTGCTGCCGTGAGCGCGCCCAGCGCGCCCCCCCCGCCCCCCGCGCCGCCGCTGATCGCGGTGCAGGCGCTGACCAAGGAATACCGGCTGGGTCAGCAGCGCATCCGCGCGCTCGACGCGGTGACGCTGGACATCGCGGCCGGCGAGTTCATCGCCATCATGGGCGCGTCGGGCTCGGGCAAGAGCACGCTGCTCAACGTCATCGGCGGGCTAGATCATCCCACCGGCGGCAGCATCCGCGTGAGCGGCGAGACCATCACGGCGCTCAATGAGCGCGGCCTCAGCCGTTACCGCGCGCGGCGGGTGGGCTTCGTATTTCAGAAGTTCAACCTGATGGGGGCCTACACCGCCGCCGAAAACGTCGAGTTCCCGCTCGTGTTCGCGGGCGTGCCGGAGGCGGCGCGGCGCAAACGGGCGGCGGCGGCGCTGGCCGCGGTGGGGCTGGCCGACCGCGCGCGCCACCGGCCCAACGAGCTCTCGGGCGGGCAGCAGCAGCGCGTGGCCATAGCCCGCGCCCTGGTCAACGACCCAGACATCCTGCTGGCCGACGAGCCGACCGGCAACCTGGACTCACAAACCAGCGGCGAGATCATGGCGCTGCTGGCCGACATCTGCGCTGGGGGGCGCACGATCTTGATGGTCACGCACGACGAACGACTGGCTGGCTATGCGCATCGTGTGGTGAAAATGCGCGACGGCCGGATCGAACCTGTACCACAACTGGCATAAGTCGCTTTAGCATTCAGCGCGCACGGCGCGAGAAGGTGGTAGATGAGCATGGGCAGTGCAATGTTGGCAGGACGGCGGGCGCTGAGGCAGGCGGCCGTGGGCGCGTTGATGGTGGTGGTGCTGTTGTCGCAAGTGGCAGCGGCATGGGCCAGCCCGGCCCGGGACGAAGGCTCGCCGATCCTGATCGTGGAGAGCTACTCGACCAGCCCCAACCCGGTGGGCAGCGGTGACAAATTTACGCTGACGGTGACGCTCAAGAACATCGGCACCAAGTTCGCCGAGGGCATTGTGGCCTCGCTGAACGGCGGCAGCCAGTTTGTGCAGCTGGGGCCGGCGGCGCAGGTGGGGCAGATCGACCCCGGCTTCACCGCGACCTTCACGCTGGAGGTGCAGGCCGCCAGCCTGAGCACCGGCGCGTACGACCTCGGCCTCAACCTGGCCTACCGCATCGGCACCAGCGGCGAGTTCTCGCAGCCGCGCACGGTGGGCATCAGCGTGGTGGCGACCGGCAGTGGCGTCACCGGCGACCCGCAGGTGGTGGTCGAGAGCGCCCGCCCGCTGAGCACCCCGTCGGTGGCGGGCGAGGCCTTCGACCTGGAAGTGGTGCTGCGCAACGCCGGGCCGCGCACGGCCTACGGCGTAAGCGTGGCGCTCGACCTGAACGACACGCTCAGCCCGGCGGTGGGCAGCGGCAGTTCGCAAGTGGGCGACCTGGACCCCGGCGAGAGCATCACGCTCACGCTCGGCCTGGTGCTCGACCAGGCCAGCGCCAGCGGCCGGGTGACGCAGACCTTCAAGCTGGCCTACCGTGACAGCACCGGGGTGGAACACACTTCCGATGAGACGGCCAGCCTCGACCTGGGGCCGGCCCAGACCGCCAGCCCGCAGCTCATCGTCGCGGCGCACAGCACCACGCCCCCGCAGCCGGGGCCCGGCGACACCTTTGTGCTCAACCTGACGGTCACCAATGTGGGCGCGGGGGCCGCCAAGCGTGTGCTGGCGCGGCTGGGCGGCGAGGCCGGGCTAGACCCGTTCCTGCCGCTAGGCACCAGCAACGTGGGCTACGCGGCCGAAATCCCGCCGGGCGGGAGTGTGACATTCACCCAGACGCTGCTGATGGACGGCGGCGCGAAGGGCGGCGCCTATCCGCTGGAAGTGGACCTGGACTACGAGGACAGCCTGGCCGAGAACCAGAGCGAGAGCGAGACCATCGGCCTGCTGACGGCGGTGCGGCCGCAAGTGCAGATTGACTTGAGCAAGGCCCTGCCCAACCCAGCGCAGGTCGGCCAGACCTTCGACATCGCGGTGGAGCTCATCAACCTGGGCCGGCAGCGGCTAGAGGTGAGCACCGTTGAAGTGTTGAGCGACGACCTGAACCTGACGAAGAACGCGCTCTACATCGGCCCGCTCGACCCGAGCATCTCCGGCGGGCTGACGGCCAAGGGCACGCCCAAAGCCGAGGGCACGGCCACCTTCCGCGTCATCGTGCACTACCGCGACGAGCTGAACCAGTTGCAGCAGATCGAGCAGACTTTCACGGTGGATGTGCAGGCCGCCAGCCTGCTCCCGGCCGGGGCCGAGACGCCGCAATCGGCCGCGCCAACTGGCTTCTGGGCCTTCGTGCGCCAACTGTTCGGGCTGGGCGGCTGACATGCGCCTGGGCGACCTGTTGGGCCTGATCCGCAAGAACCTCACGCGCACGCGCTTCCGGGCGGCGCTGTCGGCGTTTGGCGTCGTCATCGGCACGGCGGCCTTCGTGGTGCTGTTCTCGCTCACCACCGGCTTGCAGCAGGTGGCGGCCAAGAACCTGGGCGAGCTGGGGCCGCTGAACGAGATCACGGTGTTTGGGCTGGGCGGCTTCAGCAGCGGCGGCGGGGGCGGCGGCATCCGCATCGCCTTCGTCGGGCTGGCGAACGACCGGGCCGCCAAGCTCAAGCCCGACTACTTGGAGGAACTGGCCCAGCGGCCGGGCGTGGCGGCGGTGATGCCCATGGAGAACTACAACGGCCAGGCCGAGGTGCGCTCCGACGGCTACGCCGCCCAGCCGCAACTGAAGGGCATTGACGCCGATATGCTACCGGCCTTCAAGCCGCAGATGAAAAGCGGCGCGGCCGACCTGGGCCGCTGGCAGGTGATCGTCGGCGCGAAGGTGGGCGAGTCGTTCAC
>JBBRZY010000131.1:0-9312 GCA_038252885.1 Anaerolineales bacterium
AAGAAATGGAAGCCAGTTACTCCGGCGATGGCGGCAGGGCTGACCGATCATGTGTGGACGCTGGACGAGTTGCTCAGTTTTCGCGTCCCGCCCAAGTCAATGTGGTGAAAATTACCAGACACACGTTACAGGGACACTACCGAAAATGCCAGATCCGATGATAATACCCACGCCAACATCATGTTGTCCAACCAACAAGGCGGTGACGGCCGATGAAATTTCAGGAGTGTTTGCGGCCAAGGCAGCAATCATGCCTAGTAACCCTTCTGATAAACGGAAGCGCGTTCTAAGAGAGTGTCTGAGAACTAGGCATGACGGGCCAAACGCTTGGTCATCAGCCGGATCAAGGCCACATAAATGAAGGCTTCGCTCGTTTCCGGCAGGCGTTCAAAATCGCGGGCCAGCCGGCGATTGCGTGTGAGCCAGCCAAAGGTGCGTTCGACAATCCAGCGTTTGGGCAGAACCTGAAAGCCAACTTGACCTTCCAACTTCTTGACAATCTCCAGCGTCCAGCCCAGGTTGGTCTGGACCCATTGGATCAACTGGCCGCGGTAGCCCCCATCCGCCCAAATCAGTTTGAGCCGGCACCAGCGCGAGTACTTACTGTGTTTGATGCGCTCAAACAAAGCCTGCAACACTTCCTGGGCTCCGGCTACATCCTGCACACTGGCCGCCGTCACGACCACCATCAGCACCAAACCAAGCGTGTCCACCACCAAATGCCGCTTGCGACCGGTTACTTTCTTGCCGGCATCATACCCGCGTTCATCGCCGCCTTCGGCTGTTCTGACCGATTGACTGTCCAAGATGGTTGCGCTCGGCTGCGCCGCTTGCTGCCGCACCGTCTTGACCATCGCCGCGTTCATGGCTTGCCAGGTGCCGTCCTGGCGCCATACCCGAAAGTAGTGATAGACCGTCTTCCACGGCGGAAAATCAATCGGCAACAGGCGCCAAGCGCAACCACCCCGCACGATGTAAAAAATCCCATTCAAGATCGTGCGTCGCGTATGTTTCCGCGGGCATCCGCCTGGCCCTTTGGGCTGCGGCTCCGGCAGGTATTGCTCAATTGCCTTCCACTCGCTATCATTCAAATCGGTCGGGTAAGTTTGCTGGGATTTGGTCATTCCACAAGCTTGCCCGACTCTTTATGTTCCCGCCAGCGCAGTTCTCAGACACTCTCTAAGTGTCACAATGCTTTCGCCTAAAATGAAGCTGGCTATTGTCATCAAAACAAAACATAAAGAAAAAATGCTTAAAGCCCATACTATTGTCAATCTACGCTTCTTTCTACGTGTTGTCCGAATTCCACTTCCAATTCCGGATTTCCAGCAGGTCCTGGCCGTGCTTGTCGATGTACCATTGCTGCGTGTGAAGGCCGCCGTGGACGCGGCGCGCGCGGCCGGCCAGACGGAATTGCCCGCCCTGCAACGAGCCGAGTTTGAAGCGGCGTATACCGACTTGCTGACGGCTGGCCAGTTGGCCAATCCGCCCTCGCCCCCAAGCGGCAAGCGTGGTCGTACCAAACAAACCCCGGCACGCAATTTGCTCGACCGTTTGGCAACGCATCGGGACGCTAGCTTGGCGTTTCTGACTGACTTCCACGTGCCCTTTGACAACAACCTGGCGGACCGCGACCTGCGGATGCTTAAGGTTAAAGGCCAGGTCTCGGGCTCCTTCCGCAGTGCGGACGGCGCTGACCAATTCTGTCGCATTCGCGGCTACATTTCGACCCTGCGCAATCAAGGTTACTCGGTCCTGGATGGGCTCACCAGCGGCTTCGCTGGGCGGCCACACATGCCTCGGCTAGATGCCGCGGGACCGCCCTTCTCGGCCCAGGCCCGGCGTGGGTTGGGGTGGTCGTCGCCAATACGCTCCCAGTGATCCAACGCGGGCACAGGTGCGTTCGTCACGACTCTCTACACTAAGACGGTCTGGAGTATAGGAGACGCACATTGCAGTAGATAGTTCATCAAGCCACCGGTCGCGTGGGTTGGCCACAACGTTCTACTCGCGGCCGTACACCAGCCGGTCGCGGACCTGCTTAGTTCTCCGTGGAAAGTTTTCTGACTACCACAGCCTGGGTTCATCTGATTGCACCCAACCTCCAACGGGTCGCTTAAGTCGTGAACTCGCCGCAACGCCAATGCTACCCTACGCCTTGTCCGTCAACGCCTCGCCCACGATCGCGGTTACTTCGCTGGAGAATGCGGCCTAACTGAAACGTCACGCCGCACCCTGTTGCAAGCGCCGCGCCCGCTCAAAAATGTCGACCCATTCGCGGTAGCGAGCGGCGATACGGGCGGCGGCCGCTTGCCGCGTCACTGTTTTGGCCTCGTAGTCGGCAATGGCATCCCAGAAGGTCGTGCGGCCTACCGCGAAGCCGATAAAGCCCGGTACAGCGGCCGCCACCTCAAGCCAGGCCACCTCCTTCTTTTCATCGGCTCCGCGCCCCAAGACGATGCAGCTCACGTTGCTGCGGCCGGCCTGTCGCACCGTCTCGACAATCCGCATACAATCCGTGCGGCGCTCGAGCCCTTCGACCTTCCAGATATCCGGGTCGACGCCAGCATTTTGCAGCGCCTGGATGGTCTGCACCATGAGCGCGGGCCGAATCTGCAGATCATAGGCCTTTGTGTCCTGCTGGACGCGATCGAGCTGCGCTTGGGTCGCCGGCACCAGCAACTCGAACATGAACAGCCGGCTCGACCGCCGGCAATAAGCGGACAAATCCTGGAGCCGGGCCGTCTGGCGCTGATTGCTGGCGGCCTCACCTTCGGGGTTGTAGCGTACCAAGACTTTCACGAAAGTCGGATCGAAGGCCTCGATGTGACGGATAAAATCCTTCCCGTACTCGAAATCGAACTCGGCTTGTCCGCTTGTTTCGGTGGAAAGCGCGGTGGTATAGCCGTTATTGGCGGCATCCCGCAGAATAGCGGCCCCAAATTCTTCGTCCACCAGGATGCCGGCAGACTGCGGCGGCACGCCCGCCGCCAGCGCCTGCTTGAAACCCTCGTAAATCACCTGTTTGCTGTCAGCAACCTGGTCGTGTTGTTCGGGGGTGAGCGGCGGTTTGAAATTGAATAGGCTGCCGGTCACGTAGGAATGGCGATGGTCGAACGGCAAAAGGTAAAGCGGCTTGTGATAGCCAAGGTTCATGATGACCGCCTCTTGAGCCGGCGGTAGCGCCGGATGAGCGCGTTCGTCGAGCTGTCATGCTTGAGGGGTGGCTCGTCCACGCTGTCGAGTTCAGGAATCGTACGCTGCGCCAACACCTTACCCAGCTCAACGCCCCATTGATCGAATGAATCGATGTTCCAGATCGTCCCTTGCGTGAAGACGCTGTGTTCGTAGAGGGCAACCAAACTCCCCAGCGTCTCCGGCGTCAGACGCGCCGCGAGTATGGTGTTAGTGGGCCGGTTGCCCTCGAAGACGCGGTGCGGAGCCAGCCAGCGCGGAGTCCCTTCGGCCTTCACCTGGTCTTCGGTCTTGCCGAAGGCCAGCGCCTCGGTCTGCGCGAACAGATTCGCCATCAGCAAGTCGTGCTGCTGGCCAAGTGCATTCAGGGGCTGGCAGAAGCCGATAAAATCGCACGGGATCAGCCGGGTTCCCTGGTGGATGAGTTGGTAAAACGAATGCTGGCCGTTGGTGCCCGGCTCGCCCCAATAAATGGGCCCGGTTTGATAGCTGACGCGCTCGCCTGCCAGGGTGACGTGCTTGCCATTGCTCTCCATCGTCAATTGTTGCAGGTAAGCTGGGAACCGTTTAAGGTATTGCGCGTATGGCAGCACGGCCACGGTCTCGGCTCCAAAGAAATTGTTGTTCCACAGCGACAGCAGCCCCATCAAAACCGGCAAATTGCGCTCAAACGGCGCCGTGCGGAAATGGTCGTCCATGGCGTGAAAGCCGGACAGCAGCGCGCGAAAATTCTCCGAGCCGATTGCGACCATGGTTGATAGGCCGATGGCCGAATCCATCGAGTAGCGTCCGCCGACCCAGTCCCAAAAGCCGAACATGTTCGTGGGATCGATGCCGAACTTCGCCACCTCTTCGGCGTTGGTCGACACGGCCACAAAGTGCTTGCGCACGGCTTGTTCGTCGCCCAGTTGGCCCAGGCACCAGGCGCGCGCGCTGCGGGCATTCGTCAGCGTTTCCAGCGTGGTGAACGTCTTCGAGCAGACGATGAATAGCGTCTCGCCTGCATCCAGCTCGCGCGTGGCTTCCACAAAGTCGGTGCCATCCACGTTCGAGACGAAGTGAAAGCTCAGGTCGCGCTGGCTGTAAAAACGCAGCGCTTCGTAGGCCATCACCGGGCCCAGATCTGAGCCGCCGATGCCGATGTTGACCACGTGCCGGATGCGCTGGCCGGTGTGCCCGCGCCATTCGCCGCTGCGCACCTGGTCTGCGAAGATGGTCATCTGGTCGAGCACCGCCTGCACCTCCGGCACGAGGTCTACACCCTCGACCACCAGCCGTGCGCCGGCCGGGGCGCGCAGCGCCGTGTGCAGCACGGCCCGGCCTTCTGTCAGATTGATCTTTTCCCCGCTGAACATGGCCTCGATGCGCTGGCGTAGCCCGCAGGCCTCGGCCAATTGCACCAGCAGCCGCAGCGTTTGGTCAGTGACCCGGTTTTTCGAGTAGTCGAGATAAAGGCCGGCCGCCTCCGCCGCGAAGCGCTCGCCTCGCCGCGGGTCATCCGCAAAGAGCTGCCGCAGGTGCCAATCGCGCATCGTTTGATAATGCGCTTCCAGCGCTTGCCACTCCGGGCGCTGTGTTAGGGGTCGTGCCGGCACATTTGTGGTCGTCATCTCCGTCACCTCGCTGTGGCCTACGCGGCCCGCTTGAGTTGGGCGCTCTTGGCCGTGATGCAATCCATCAAGTCGTTCCAAGACTTGTCGAAGGAGGCAGTCCCCTCGCGCTGCAGCTGGGCGGCCAGCGCCACTTGGTCTACCCCAGCCTGGGCGAATTGCGCCAGCACCGCCTCGGCGTCGCCTCCGTCGTCCGGAATGGTGGTCTTGAGTTGCCCATGATCGGCCAAGGCCAGCAAAGTTTTCTCCGGCATGGTGTTGATGGTGTCCGGCGCCGCCAGCGCTTTCACGTATAGGGTGTCCGAGGCGGCCGGATCCTTGGTGCTGGTGCTGGCCCACAGCAGGCGCTGCGGCTGGGCGCCGACCGCGGCCAGTTTTTGCCAGCGCGGCGAAGCCAGCAGCGCGCGATAAGCCTGATAGATGCACCCGGCCACTGCGATTCCCAGATGGTTCCGCAGCGATTGCGGCACCCTGTCCGCTACCGCCACGTCCCAGCGGCTGACAAAAATCGAGGCCACCGACCCTACCTTCGGATCCAGCCCGGCCGCGATCCGTCTCTCGATACCGCGCATATAGGCCTCCGCCGCGGCCACGTACTGCTGGCTGGAGAACAGCAGGGTAATGTTCACCGGCACGCCGGCCAGGACCGCCGCTTCGATCGCCGGCAGACCCTCCTGAGTACCCGGGATCTTGATAAACAGATTGGGCCGCTGCGCGCGCCGGTGCAGGTCCACCGCCGCCTTGAGGGTGGCATCGGTTTCATCCGCCAGCAATGGCGACACTTCCAGTGATACCCAGCCGTCGATACCGCCGGTGGCGTCGTGGACTGGGCGCAGCAGGTCAGCGGCCTGGGTCAAATCTTCCAGGGCCAGCTCGAAGAACAACGCCTCGCCGGCTTTGCCCTCCGCGGTTTTGTGGTGGATGGCCTCGTCGTAGAAATCCGTGTCCTTGATGGCCTTATCAAAGATGGTCGGGTTAGAGGTCAACCCCGTCACCGCCAGCGCATCGATATATCGGCGCAAGGTGCCGCTGGTCAATAACCCGCGGGTAATGTTGTCCAGCCAAAGGCTCTGACCGAGCTCGTGCAGGGTTTGTGTGGCTTTCATAATAATCTCCGAGCTCGGGCGACAAGCATCGCCGCCCAGGCAAATAGCATTTCCATAACTGAATGTTCCGTCGCTATAGTGTCGTCCGGCGTAAAAGTTGGGCGTTGATAGCGACGATGATGGTGCTGAGTGACATCAAAACGGCGCCAATCGCCGGCGAGAGTAGGATGCCAATGGGAGCCAGCACCCCCGCTGCCAGCGGCAACGCCACCACATTGTAGCCAGCCGCCCAGACCAAGTTCTGGATCATCTTGCGGTAGCTGGCCCGGCTGAGCGCAATGATTTTCACCACATCCAGCGGGTTGTTGCGGACCAAAATGATCCCGGCCGACTCGACGGCCACGTCCGTGCCGCTGCCAATGGCTATGCCCACGTCCGCCCGGGTCAACGCGGGAGCATCGTTGACGCCATCCCCGACCATCGCTACCCGGCGTCCCTGGCGCTGTAGTTCGCTGACTTTGGCATCTTTTTGGCCAGGCAGCACTTCGGCAAAGTAGGTGTCGATCCCCAGTTCTGCTGCCACGGCTTTAGCCACCGCTTGACTGTCGCCTGTCAGCATGGCCACCTTCACGCCCATCTTCCGCAGTTTGCCCATGGCCTCGCGGCTTTCGGGGCGAATCACATCGGCCAGGGCAAAGGAGGCCACCGGTTCTGGCAGGCTACCGTCGAGGCCGGCCCGCACCAGATGCACCACGCTTTGGCCTTTTTCGCTGGCCTGGCGTTCAAATTGCTCTAGGCGCTCAGGCAGTTGGGCCTTCAGCATCTCGAGCAAACGCGGTCCACCCACATAAAGCATATGGCCGCTGCTGTGGGCTTGCGCCCCTCGGCCCTTGATGGCTTCAAAATCGCTGACTGTGGGCAAGGTCAGGCTGCGTTTTTCCGCGCTGTCGCGCATACCCCGCGCGATGGTATGCTCCGAATCGCCTTCCACGGCTGCGGCCAGCGCCAGGGCTTCGCCTTCGTCCTGCCCCTCTACGACTGCCACCCCAATGACCCCAAAACGACCTTCGGTCAACGTGCCGGTCTTATCGAAGAGCACCATGTCCACCCGGCGCATCTTTTCTAGCGCCAGCCGGTCGCGGATTAGGATGCCATTCGAAGCGCCGATCGAGGTGGTGATGGCTACCACCAGCGGTATCGCCAGCCCCAGGGCGTGCGGGCAGGCGATTACTAGCACGGTGGCCACCCGCTCGATCACGGCAATATTGAAGCCTGTCCCAATGGTCCAGGCCAACCCTGTCAGCCCAGCGGCGCCCAAGGCAATGTAGAACAGCCAGCCGGAGGCGCGGTCAGCCAGAATCTGGGTCCGGCTCTTGGACTGCTGCGCTTGTTCGACCAGGCGCATAATCCCCGCCAACGCCGTCTGGTCGCCCGTTGCGGTGACTTGAATGCGCAAACTGCCATCACCGTTCATCGACCCACCAATGACCTGCGCGCCGGGCGCCTTGCTAACCGGTTTTGACTCGCCGGTAATCATGGCTTCATTCACCGCCGACTCCCCTTCGGCTATTTCGCCATCCGCTGGAATGACCGCGCCTGGGCGCACCAACACGCGGTCGCCGTTGCGCAGTTGTTGGGCGGCCACGGTCTCGGTGCTGCCATCTGGGCGGAGGCGCTCGGCCGTATCGGGCATGAGTTTGGCCAGGGCGTTCAGCGCCCCGGAGGCCTGCCGCACACTGCGCATCTCGATCCAGTGACCGAGCAGCATGATGTCAATCAGCGTCACCAATTCCCAGAAGAAATCCGTCTGCCCGGGCAGGAACAGGGTAGCGACGCTGTAAAGGAAAGAGACGGCAATCGCGAGTGAAATCAGGGTCATCATCCCCGGCTGGCGATTTTCAAACTCGGGCACAGCCATTTTCAGGAACGGCAGACCGCCATAGAAGAAAACGACCACGCTAAAAATGGGCGCGAGCCACTGGGACCCCGGAAAGGCTGGCAGGGAAAAGCCGAGCATCATGTTCAGCCCGGTGCTATACAAAATCACCGGCACAGAGAGAATGAGCGAAACCCAGAACTTGCGCCTAAACATCTGCTCATGCCCGGAGTGATCTGTGTGCGCGGCGCCATGCGCCGCGCCGTGTCCGGCGTGCTCGTCTGTCTCGCTATGCTCCGCGTGCCCGCCATGCGCCTCGTGGGCCGTCGGGTCTTTTAATGCGGCATGTTCCGCGTGATCGGGGAGCGGTTGGGGATTGCGAGTATGCTCACCCGCTGCATCCTGACCCATCGCTTGATGGTCAGCTACGCCTGGATGAACATGTTTGCCTAGAGGCTTTTGGTTTTCAATCATATCGCTTACTCCGTCTGGAAGCGTCTCCGCCTACCGGGATACGAAAGATCAAGGCAAGGTTTTCAGAAAAACGGTCAAGTCAGCCAAATCATTGTCAGAGATATTCCAGTGCGGCATTTCTGAATTTAGTTGGGTGCCATCGGGATCTTGACCATTCACGACGGCCAGGCGAAATTTATCGGCATCGAATTCGCCTTCCAAAGTTGACCAGCGAATATCCTTCGCGTCCATCACCTGCATCATGCCCATGCTGTGTTGACCGCCGCGCCCACCCGGACCATGGCATGAGGCGCAGGCCAGCCCCCCCCCACCCCCCATCATCATCCAGCCCCCTGAGGGCGGGCCGCCGGTATAGGTAATGGCCGTGCCGCGCTCACTGGTAGCCGTGAAATAGATGCGTTCCCCATTCGATCCGAATGCGCCTACCCCCCAGGCAGTTCCGGCTGGCTGTGCGCGCGCTGCGCAAGCTGTCAGGAGTGAGACAAAGATTACGATCAAGCCGCCTCCGACACCAGCCAAGCTTCTCCTTTTGATGATAGGTTTTCCTGTGGGGCGGTAAAATGCCGTCGATAATATATCCTTGCCGTTCATGTCTTTTCCTCACTGGGCTCCGAATGAGCCGCCCATCTCATGGGCTTCTTCGCCGCTGATCGACGTGCTTTTATCATTCCATTTCGATCCGGGTGGCCTCAATATAGACTTCTCGGTAACGCGCCAGGCGGCACCCGACCGATCCCGACAATGCCCGCGTCGCCAAGATGTTGCGCAATCAGCGCCCACGTCTGCTCACCTTCTTGTATCATGCCGCCGCGCCACCTACTAACAATGCGGCTGAGCGCGAACTGCGGCCGGCGGTCGTAGTCCGCAAGACCGGCGGCTGCAATCGCACCGATGCTGGCGCCGAAGCCCATGCCATCTTGGTCAGTGTGCTGCGCACCTGCCAGAATCAAGACGTCGATCCGGCCGAAGTGCTCAAATACCTGCTTTACAGCGCAGGAACGCTCATGCTTGATCTGGTTGCTAAACCGAAGCACGGAACTTTGTTGCCACCTGCGATAGCTCTACCTTAACGGTACCCGGTAAACAAGTACGGTACTTGTTTACCGCGTTC
>JBBRZY010000132.1:0-9265 GCA_038252885.1 Anaerolineales bacterium
TCTTCAGGGGCGTGGGGCCCAAAAAAAACAGGCCCCGGGCGCCCCCCCCCCCATAAACCGGGGCCCCCGCGCCAGGGCCCAAGGTGGCCGATTCAGCTACGCCAAATTGAGCTCTTCCGCGCGGCGGATGGCGGCCTGGCGGTTGTTCACCCCCAGCTTGCTAAAGATATTTTTTGTATGCGTGTGCAGGGTATTCAGTGACACCATCAGTTGGCGCGCAATATCCTGACGACTCAGGTCGGTGCAGAGCAGCCGCAGCACCTCCCGTTCGCGCTCGCTCAACGGCTCGGCCAGGGGCGGCCCGGCGGGCTTGCGGCCATCAACCGGATTAAAGGCGCTGAGTAATTGACGCGCATAGTTCGAGTGGCGCCCGTGCTGTGCGGCGACACCCAACAGCGCCGACATCGCGAGACCTTCATCGACGAAGAGCCGGACGTAGCCCTCCGGCTCGGCCTGCGCCAACGCGCGTTCCAGCGCCGCCAGCGCCAGGGGCGTGTGGCCTTGGGCCGCCTCGGCCAGGGCCTGCAGCACCAGGATTTCGTTTACGCTGCCCGTCCGGCCGCCTGCCTCGGCTGCGGTCAGCAGGCGGCCCAAGAGACCGCTGGCCTCTCGGATGGCGCCAACTGCTTGCCCCGCTTTGTGCTGGGCGATAAGTAGCCGCGCCAGAGCGAGGTGCTCGCCCTCGCGCCCGTAGCTGGGCTCGTCCTGCGCGGTCAGGCCCCGCGCCTGCACCCACTGGTGGGCCTCCGCCAAGCGGCCTTGGGCAACCCAAATCCCGGTCCGCAACGCCCCGATCGGGTGCGCCTCAGGAAAGAAGCCCCGCATATATAGGCGCTCGGCCTCGCCCAGCCGGTCCAGCGCGCCGTCCAGGTCGCCCTGAGCCACGCGCAGGCGCGCCATGGCCACGGGCCAGCGATACTGGTTTTCTGGCAGCGCAGCGCGCTCGCCCAGCGCCTGGCTTTGCAGCAGGTGCGCTTCGGCCGCTGCCAGGTCGTTCTGCTCGCGGTGCAGCTCGCTCAGGGCCACCAGCAGATCGGCGGTGGCCCTGATTTCCGGTGTGCCTTGGGTCGCCGCCAACTGACCCGCCTGTAGCAAAATCCGGCGCGCCTCGCGCAGCCCGCCGCGCCCAGTTTGCATTTCGGCCAGGGCCATGGCGCCGCTAAGGGCGTCGGCCACGTTGCCCGAAAGGTGCATGCTCGTCACCGCCTCGGCAAAGGTCTGCTGGGCGGCGGCCAGATCGCCGCGCGCCCAGAGCGCCAATCCCAAGAAACCGGCGGCCCCCGCGCGCCCGAAGTGGTCACCGGGCCGCACGCTGTCCAGCGCCCGCTGAGCGTAGTGCATGGCGCCGGCGATGTCGCCCCGCGCCTGGGCCAGCCCGGCCCGGCCGATGGCGACCGTCACCGGCAGCCGGCGAAATTCCTCTTCATTGGCGACCACCCGCTCCCGGGCCTGGGCTTCTGGTGGTTTGTTGGTATCGGCTGGGGGGGCCAGCCAGCGTTCCGCATCCTCCAGGCGGCGCTCAACTTCCTCCAAGTCGCCGCCCAGCAGCAGCGCCGAGGCGAAGTACGCGCTCAATACCGGCCGGCGGTGGATGAGCTCGTCCGGCAGCGCCTTCAGCCAAGCGCGCAGCGTTGCATCTTGCCGATTGCGGCCTATGACCGGCCAGGCCAGCTCGATCAGGCTCGCGGCGCGCTCAAAATCTTCGGCGGCCAGCGCGTGCTGCACCGCCTCAATGGACATCTCGTTTCGGGCATACCACTCGCTGGCGCGCCGATGCAGCCCCAGCACCTGCTCGGGCTGCGCCTCCCGCAAGCGCGCCCGGAGCACATCGGCAAACAGGTGATGATAGCGGTACCACTGGCGCTGGTCATCCAGCGGCACGACGAACAGGTTGGCGCGCTCCAGGTCCTGCAAGCGGGTCCGGCCGTGGGCCTGCCCGGTGACGGCCTCGCACAGCGGTCCGGTTAACTGGTCGAGGATCGAGGTTTGCAGCAAGAAGCTCCGGACAACTTCCGGCTGGCGCAGCAGCACCTCTTCCACCAGATAGTCAATGATGTAGCGGTGGCTGCCGGTGAAGGCCTGCACAAAACCGGCGACGTCGGCCCGCCCCTGCATTGAGAGCGCCGCCATTTGCAGCCCGGCGATCCAGCCCTCGGTGCGGGTTTCCAAGGCGGTGAGGTCAGCGGCCGCGAGGCCCAGGCCCATCACCTGGTTGAGGAAGCTCGCCGCTTCGTCAGGGGTAAAGCGCAGATCGGCGGCGCGCAGCTCGGTCAGCGCGCCCCGCGCCCGGATGCGGGGCAGGGGCAGCGGCGGGTCAGAGCGGCTGGTCAGGGCCAGGTGCAGTTGCCGTGGCAGATGGTCGAGCAGGAAGGTGACGGCGTCATGGATCGGCTGGATATCAATGAGATGATAGTCGTCGAGCACGAGGCTGATCGCATCTGGCATTTCCGCGACTGAGTTAATCAGGCTGGTCAGGATTAATTCGGCTGGCAGTGGCTGGCGCGCCCCCAGTAGGTTCAGCGCTTCGGCGCCCAGGCCGGCGTCAATCGTCTGCAAGGCAGCGACCACATACGTTAGGAAGCGGGTGAGGTAATTGTCGCTTTCGTCCAGCGCCAGCCAGGCGACGGGCCGCGCGTTGCCAGCCACCCATTCGCTCAACAGCGTGGTTTTGCCAAAGCCGGCGGGGGCCGCCAGCAGGGTTAGTTTGCACCCCCGCTGGAGACCCTCATTCAGCCGCTCGATCAGGCGCGGGCGGGAAACAAGTTGGGCTCGGGGTGGGGGGACGTAGAGTTTCGTGGCCAGGATCGGCGGCGCCATGCTTTCAGTATAAGCGATACGCTGCGCCCAATCCGCTATTTGCGGACTGATCGGTATGTGCCTCGCGGCCGCGACGCTGCTGGGGAACGAATTTTGACTGACCGGCGGCATATTTGACGGGCCACCCGCCTGCCTCTATAGTGGTTATCCCTTCGAGTTGGGCATCGATCCTCATCCCGCCAGGTGATTGCTTTCAATTGAAAAGTGGCGCCTCCCCGAGGTGACAGCTGTGAGCCTGAAGCTTGTATTGCGCCGTTTGGTCTTCCTGGTCGTCGTGATTTGGTCGGCCGCGACGATCGTTTTCTTCATCCCGCGCATGTCGTCCAAGAGCCCCATCCGTGAGCGCTTCGCCGAGCTGGCGCGTTCCGGCGGCTTTGCGCCGGCCGATCTAGACACCATTATCGCGTCCTACAACCAGAAGTTTGGCCTGGATAAGCCATTGGGGCAACAGTACGTTGATTACCTCGCCAGTATTGCCCACGGCGACCTGGGGGTCTCACTCACTAAGTACCCAAAGACCGTCTGGGACCTGATCATCGAATCGCTGCCCTGGACGGTGACCCTGCTGCTGGTCACGACAATCTTGTCGTTCGTCATCGGCAACGTGCTGGGCGCCCTCGCCGCCTGGCCGCGTGCGCCTCAGTGGCTGCGCGCCCTCGCCACGCCGTTTGTGCTGCTCACCGGCGTGCCGCCCGTGCTCATGGGCGTGCTGCTCTTGTTTGTAATTGCCTTCCGGCTCAAGCTGCTGCCGCTGGGCAGCGCCTATTCTCCCGGCCTCGTCCCCGCCTGGTCCCTGTTGTTCTTTCTCGATGTCGTTCGCCATCAAATTTTGCCGGCGCTGGCCCTGATCTTGGGCACGGTCGGCGGCTGGGTCTTGTCTATGCGCGGCCTGGGCGTGACCATTCAGGGCGAAGACTACGTGGTCTATGCCGAGCACAAAGGGCTGGGCGGAGCCGCCATTTTTCGCGACTACTATCTGCGGAATGCCCTGCTGCCCCAGGTGACCGGCCTGGCCCTGGCGCTCGGCACCGCGGTGACGAACGGCCTGCTCGTGGAGAGCTTGTTTGGCCTGCCGGGGCTGGGCACCACGCTCAACCAGGCGCTGCGTTCCAACGACTTCCTGGTAATTTACGGGATCGTCCTGTTTATCATCCTCGCGGTGGCTGCGCTCATGGCCGTGCTAGAAGTCGTGTATCCATTGCTCGACCCGCGCGTGCGGCGTGTCTAAGGCGGGCGTATGACCACGCCAGCCTTTCCCAGCGCGGAGCTGGGGCGGCCCGGCTGGCTGAGCCTGGTGGGGCGCTACTTGCGCCGCAACAAAAGCCTGCTCGCGGGGCTGTTGATCTTGATCGGCCTCAGCCTCTTCACCGTGATTGGCCTGGCCGTCATCGATCCAAGCAACGCCTACCCCCTGGCCGTCCAATCCCAACAGCCGCCTAGTCTGGCTTTTCCCTTCGGCACCGATTTCTTCGGCCGCGACCTGCTGGCGGCCATGGTGGTTGGCCTGTGGCAGACCGCCCTGATTGGCGTCGTGGCGGGCGGCCTGGGCGTCTGCGTGGGGATTGGGCTGGGCTTTGTCTCGGCCTATTTTGGCGGCGCGCTGGAGGCGGGCATCACGGCGGTCTGCCAAATTCTGACACCGATCCCCGCGCTGCTGGTGCAGATTGCGATCGCGGGGGCGCTCGACCCGCAAGCCGTGACGATCTACACGCTGGCGCTGGTGGTGGCGCTGTTGGCCTGGATGGGGCCGACGCTCATCATCCGCGCGCAAGTGCTGACGTTGAAGGAACGCCCGTTTGTCATGATGGCCAAGCTCTCGGGTCTGGGCGACCTGGACATTATTTTCCGCGAGCTCTTGCCCAACCTGCTGCCTTTCATCGCGGCGGCGTTCGTCGGGCAAGTGTTTAGCGCGGTGTTTGCGTCTTTCTACCTGGCGGTGTTGGGGGTGGGGCCGCTGCGCGAGCCGCTGATGGGCAATCTCATTTGGGCCGCGCAGGGGCAGAGCGCCTTCTTCAATGGCTGGTGGTGGTGGTCGACCATCCCGGCCGTGGGCATGGTGCTGCTGCTCAGTGCGCTGGCCCTGATCAGCATGGGGCTGGACGAGCTGGCCAACCCGCGTGTCCGGCGGACGGAGTAGCTGGCTATGTCGCCCAATCCCCCGCCCGAGGTGCCGGTGCCGCCGGCCGCCGTGGACCGTCCTCGGCCGCCCATGCTGCAAGTGAATGACCTGACCGTGTCGTACTACACCGATGCCGGCCGCGCCACCGCGCTCGCCGGCCTCACCCTGGCGGTGGGCGCGGGCGAAAAGCTGGGCCTGGTCGGCGAGTCGGGCTCGGGCAAGAGCACCCTGGCGCTGGCGCTGATGCGCATGATCAAGCCGCCCGGTCGCATTGAGGGCGGTCAGGTGATCGTTGACGGGATCGACTTGACCCGTCTGACTGCTCAGGCGATGCGCCTGGCCCGCTTGAGCCAGATCGCCTACATCCCGCAGGGCGCCATGAACGCGCTCAATCCGGTCATGCGCCTCGGCGCGCAGATGATTGACGCCATTGCGGCCCACGAACCGCACGCCGCGCGCAGCGCCATGCAGGCGCGCGCGGTGCAGGCGCTTGAGTCGGTCGACCTGAACCCCGAGGTCCTGCGCCTGTACGCGCACGATTTGAGCGGCGGCATGCAGCAGCGCGTCTGCATCGCCATCAGCCTGCTGCTGCGGCCCAAGGTCATTATCTGCGATGAGCCCACCAGCGGGCTAGATGTCGTCACCCAGCGGCAGGTCATGGAGACCATTGGCCGGGTCCAGGCCGAGTTGGGTGCGGCCGTCATTCTGATTGGCCACGACATGGGCCTGATGGCGCAGTTTGTCGATACGGTGGCCGTGCTGTACGCCGGGCGGCTGGTGGAGCTGAGCCCGGTGCGCGCGATTTTTGCCGATCCCAAGCACCCCTACGCCCAGGCGTTGATCAGCAGCCTGCCCAGCCTAACGAACAAGGGCGTCATGCGCGGCCTCCCCGGCCTGGCGCCGTCGCTGCTGCGCTTGCCATCTGGCTGCGCGTTCCACCCGCGCTGCCCGCACGCCCTGGAGATTTGCCAGGGCGTGCGCCCAACCCTCGACCCATTGCCGGGCGGTCGGCAGGTGGCCTGCCACCTGTATCCGGAGCCGGCCTAGCCATGCCGCCGCTGTTGGAGGTCGAGCACGTCTCCAAGGCGTTCACACGCGGCTTGCTGTCGCGGACCACGACCGGCGCGCTGGAGGACTTCTCGCTCGAACTCAAAGAGGATCAGCCCACCATCCTGAGCGTGGCCGGCGAGAGCGGCAGCGGCAAGACCACGCTGGCCATGCTGCTGCTCGGCTTTGTTCAGCCGACCACGGGCGAGATCCGCTACCGCGGCCAGAACATCGCCCACCTGCGCGGCGACGCGCGGCTGAATTTTCGGCGGGAGGTGCAGGCCGTCTTTCAGGACCCATATGCGGTGTTCAACCCGTTTTACACCGTGGATCACCTCTTGTCGGTTCCGCTCAGGCGCTTTGGGCTGGCGCGCTCCACGCGCAATGCCCGCGACCAGATGGCCGCGGCGCTGGAGGCGGTGGGCTTGCAGCCCGGTGAGATTCTGGGGCGCTTCCCGCACCAACTCTCGGGCGGCCAGCGGCAGCGGATCAACGTGGCCCGGGCGCTGCTGCTCCGGCCGCGGCTGTTGATTGCCGACGAGCCGGTGTCGATGGTAGATGCCTCGCTGCGGGCCAACATCCTGGAGGCGCTCAGCCATCTGCATCAGCAGCACGGCACTTCGATCATTTACATCACGCACGACCTGACCACGGCCTACCACCTCTCTCAGTCCATCATTGTGCTGTATCGCGGCGCGGTCATGGAGGCCGGAGAGGTGGCGGCCGTGATCAAACAGCCGCAGCATCCCTATACGCAACTGCTGGTCGATTCGATTCCGTGGCCCGACCTAGATCGTCGTTGGGGGGCGACTGAGCTGAAGGCGCGCGACCCGAAATTCGCCGCCCTTAGCGCGGGCTGCAAATTCCTGGCCCGCTGTCCGTTCGCCCTGGAGAAGTGCCGCCAGTCACCCCCGCTCTTTCGCCTCAGCCCGCACCAGGCCGCCGCTTGCTTCCTCTACGACCAACAGCCGCCGCTCGATCCGCAGCAGCTCACGCACGTGCTGCCCGCGCTGCCCCTGGCGACGGGGCCGCTCAGGCCTGCGGGTCCCAACGAAACAGGCGGGTCGCAATGACGGTGGCGACGACGGCGTAGGCGGCCATCAGCGCCAGGTTGGTGGGCCAATTGGCGGCCAACACGCCGTCGAGCAGCGGGGCGCGCACCAACTGCACCACGGCGTATGACGGGAAGTAGGGCACGATGGTCTGCAGCCAGGCCGGCAGTTCGTTGAGGGGGAAGACCATATCGCTGATGAACATCAAGCCGAAGTAAACGATCATGCCCACGGCGGTGGCCACCCCGGCCTTGGAGGCCAGCCCGCTCACCACCTGGCCGAGCGCCAAGAAGGTGAGCACCCCGGCCACGATCATGGGCACAGCCAGCAGCAGCCCGGCCCCCGTGAGCGGCAGGCCATAGACCACCACCCCCACCAGCAGGATGAGCGCCGCCTGCGACAGGCCCAACATCAAGTTGACGGTCAAATACGCGCCGAGCAGTTGCGCGGCGGGCAGCGGCGTGGCCCGCAGCCGGCGCAGGATGCCCTTCTCGCGCATCGTCACTAGCAGGGTCGCGCTGCTGATCAGTCCGAAGCTGAGCGCGTTCAAGACCAGGACGCCCGGCGTCATCCACTGCATGTACTTGGCCAAGATCAGGCCATAGACGAACATCAAGAAGACTGGGAAGGCAAAGTTCCAGAACAGCACCTCGCGCGAGCGCAGGTGGATCAGCAGCATGGCTTTGGTGAAGATCAGAAAGCGTTTCATGGTGGGTTTCCTCGCTCCGCTCAGTGCGGGCTACAGGCTCGGGGCTTCCGCCAGGGCGCGGCCGGTCAGCTTCAAGAACACATCTTCCAGGTTGGGCTGGCGCAGGATCACATCGCTGAGGCTGCGGCCCATCTGCGCCGCCAGCGTGTGCAGGGCGGTCATGGTCGCTTGCGGCTCGGCCGTCTCCAGCTCCAGGTGTTGCCCGGCGTAGCGCGCGGCTTGCACTCCGGGCAGCGCTCGCGCCTGCTCCAGCGGCATTTCAATGGTGGCCTTGAGCACCGGGTTGGCCTTCAGTTCGGCCACCAACTGGGCCGGCGTATTGCAGGCCACGATCTGCCCCTGGTCGATGATGGCCACGCGGCCGCAGAGCGCCTCGGCTTCTTCCATGGCGTGGGTCGTCAGCACAATCGTCCGGCCCTCGTCATGCATCTGGCGGATGTTGTCCCACACGCTGCGGCGCGCGTGCGGGTCGAGCGCGCTGGTCGGCTCATCGAGCAGGACGATCTGCGGGTCGTTGGTAATGGCCAGGGCCAGCGCCAACCGCTGCTGCTGCCCGCCGGAGAGCCGCCGGGCCAGCTTGCCGCGCTGGTCGGTGAGGTCGAAGCGAGCTAAGAAGGCATCGGCTTGCGCGCGGGTGAGGTAGACCTCGTAGAGGGCGGCATAGACTTCCACTAGTTCACCCACGGTCAGGTCATCGAGCAGGGCGGTCTTTTGCAGTTGGATGCCCAGCAGGCGCTTGGCGGCGGCCGGCTGACGTTGCATGTCAAACCCGCCGACGGTGACAGTGCCGCTCTGGGGGCGATGCAGTCCCTCCACACAGGCCAGCAGGGTGCTCTTGCCGGCGCCGTTGGGGCCCAGCAGGCCGAAAATCTCGCCCGGCTGCACGGCCAGGCTGACGGCGCGCAGGGCGGGGGGCAGGCCGCGCCCGTAGGCGGCGGTGACGGTGTTCAGGTCAATCATGGGCTGGGTCATAGGGTGTCCTTTGCTCATTGTGAGGCGCTTTGCTAATTAGGGTTCGAGGTTGGGTGTCTCAGCTTGGCGGGGGGCAATCCGCCGGACCGAGAGCAAGAGCACGCCCAAATCCCTGACTCGGCGGAGTAAGCCGTGCAGCGCGGCCTGATCGACCACGAAGCCGGTCAGGCGCGTTTCACCGCTGGCCTCGCGGTCGATAGTCAATCCTTCAAACCAGTCGGCCCAGCGGTCATCTAGCGCGCCTTTAAGCCGAATTTCATAAAGACCCGGTTCGTCATAGTTCTCGGTGGAAGGGTGTGTGTCGCTCATGCTCTGCCTCGTGGCCGGTCTCGCGATTGGATGAAGCTCCGGGTTGTGGATCGGCTTTTCTCCATGATTTGAGAGTACAAGCCAATGTGGTGAGCCGTCATCACCACCTGTGGTGATTGATGTGATGATTTGCCGGCCGGGCGACGGCGCTAGAAACAAAAAAGCCCTGGCCGGCGAGTCGACTCGCCGGCCAGGGCTTTTTTGTTTCTAGCGCCGTCGCCCGGCCGGCAAATCATCACA
>JBBRZY010000133.1:0-9255 GCA_038252885.1 Anaerolineales bacterium
CCATCTGTCGGGCGGCTTCGCGCACCGCCTCGACGGCAATGGCGACGGTGTACGAGTCGCCGGTGGTGACGGGAATGGTGAGCTGTTGGGCAATCGTCACCCCGGCGTCGCCGATCACCGAGGTAAAGGCG
Organism: Anaerolineales bacterium; assembly: GCA_038252885.1. Classification (GTDB taxonomy): domain Bacteria; phylum Chloroflexota; class Anaerolineae; order Anaerolineales; family UBA6663; genus JADZEK01. The sequence goes on from JBBRZY010000133.1 coordinate 132, forward strand.
CCCAGGCCCAGCACCTGCGCCCCCAAACGCTCGGCTAACTTGCCCGTCTGTACTATTTTACGGTACACCGTCTTTTCCGGCAATTCGAGCATTCGGGCTGGGGTCAGGGGGCAAGCCACAAACCATCCCCTAACCTCCTTGCCGGTGGCTTCGGAGCGCAGGCCGTCAATCTGCGAGATGTAGACGGGCGGGAAAAAAGTGCTGAGGAAGTTGATTTGCTGGACGTTCAGCAGCCGCCCGAGGAGGGGGAATTTGCGGCTGACGTCGCGCTTGGGGTCGATGGGGTGGATGATGAAGGCGAATGAGTCCATGGGGTGAAGGGAAGGGTGGGTGGGTGCGGCGGGGGCGGTGAAAGCCTGGCGCGCCCATTGGCCTGCGGCCTGACCCTCGGGACTCGATTTTCACCACGCTTCGGCTGTTTTCTCTCCCTTGCGAGGATACAGCCGCTTATGTAAATGCGCCACTTTGAGTTGGTGGTGGTCGCTCTCTTCGTAGGTCATGTTGCGGTCGAGCACGCGGCGCTCGGGCGAGGCGAAGATGACGACGTCGCTCTCGATGGTGCGGGCGGGATAGATGATCATGCCGGAGCCGATGCGGCAGTTGTGGCCGACGCAGCCGCCCAGGACGGGCATGTTGCTGTCGCGCAGTTCCAGGTCGGCGTTCATTGAGCGGATGGGGGTGGGGAGCAGGTTGTAGTCGGTGAAGGTGCTGCCGGCGCCGATGAAGGTGCGCCGCCCAACGACGCACAGTTGCAGGCAGGTGTTTTGGGCCACCATGGCATCTTCCATGAGGGTGGTCATGAAGAGTGAGGCGCGGAAGGGCAAGAAGGCGCCGTCGCCGACGGTGGAGAGCAGCAGTTGGCAGCCCTGCGCGATGTTGACGTTGTCGCCGATGGTGCTGTTGTCGATGACGACGCCCGCGCCGATGGTGCAGTTGTCGCCGATGGTGGCGGGGCCGGTGATGACGGCGGAGGGGTCTATGGTGCAGTTGCGGCCGACGCGCACGACCTCGGAGCAGCGCAGCACTTGCTTTTGCTCGAGCAGGGCGCGCCAGAGCACGCGCAGCTTGTAGCTGGTGCTCTCGGTGGCGCGCTGCTCGAACAAGGCGCCGCGCTTGAATAGCCCAAACACCAGGTCGGCCAGTAAGATGTGGACCCAGGCGTCGATCGCCATGAGGCCGAGCAGCGGCACCTGGTAGATCAGGTCGCCTTTGTCGGTCGCCATGTAGGTGGGGATGTGGTAGTAGCCGATCTCGCGGCTGTCGAAGTTGATGACGATGGGGTGCGGGTCGGGCGCAACGCCGGTGGGGAAGTACCACAGGTCGGCCAGGTAGAGGTTGCCTTCGCGGGCAAAGCTGGTGGAAAGCGGCAGCACGTGCTGGACAAAGGTCTTGTTGTCGGGCGCGAAGGCGGCGCGGCAGGGGCCGCCGGTCTGGCGGGCGGCGGTCATGAAGGCGTCGATGTAGTCCTGGTCGAAGTACAGGTTGTCGCGGTGGATCAGGCATTCGACGCCGTCGCGCGGCAGGTCAGCGAAGGCGGCCAGGTCGACCTCTTGGGTGGCGTAGGCGGCGAGCGCGTCACGTTGATGCAGCCAGAGCGGTTTGTTCTGGACGCGCAGGTCGCGGGCCTCTTCGTTGAAGGGGTGCACGTGGCGGTCATCGTGCAGGATGTACTTACGCATTAGTCGAGCGGTTTCTTGTCGATCACAATGGTGCAGGTCTCGTCGCCGCAGGCCACGCAGGTGGTCTCGTAGACTTCAAAGTTCTTGCCGCCGCTGACCCAGTAGAGCGCCTCTTGCAGGAGGCCGACGGCCAGGGAGCAGCAGGGGGTCTCGCTGCGGCGGTGCCAGCAGAGGGGGCAGCGCAGGATCTCCCAGGTGAAGGTCTCTTCGACCTCGCCCAGGCGCACGACCTGATCGCTGAATTTGTTGAAGGTCTCGGCGAAGAGGTCGGCGCCGACCTTGAGCTTCATGTGCAGCGGCAGCAGGCGAAAGGCCAGGTCGGCGATGCCGAGCACGGGGCCGAACTCTTTGAGGCCATATTTGAAGCAGGCCCGCCCGGCGCGCAGCCCCAAGCCCCGCCCGCCGCGCGGCCCGTACATCTCGTCGAGCGCGTGCATGAGCGCGCCCAGGTCGGAGAAGGTGACCTGGCGGTCGAAGTTGTTGGGCGGGAAGTTGTTCACCAGATGGGTGAGCTGGGCCAGGTTGAGCACGGCGTTGACGCCATTGCGGCCCATGACCTCTTCCATCGCCAGCAAGATGATGCGGACCATCTTGTTGGGATAGTAATAATCCGGTCCCCCGGTGGCGGCGGTCAACTCCATCCCAACGCCTCGTCTATCCCCCAACATTGGTCACCGGCGGCGTTTCGGCCAGGAACGAGCGGATCAGCGCCAGGTACTTCTCCGGCTCATCGAGCATGGGGAAGTGGCCGGACTGCGGCATGATTTCGATGCGGGCGTGCTTGATGCCGGCGGCCAGCGGCCGGTATTCTTTGGGGCTGACGATGACGTCGCGCCCGCCGTAAATGCCCATGACGGGGATTTTGATCTCGGACAGGCGCGGGCGCAGATCGGTGCGGCGCAGCGAGCCAATGCTGCTGAAGAACGAGTCGACGGTGGTCAGCGAGAGGTCACGGGCCACCATGTCGTACCACTTGGGGTCGCGGGTGATGATGGGCGAGGCCAGGCGCAGGGCCAGCTTGAGCACCGGCAGAAAGTAGCGCACAACCGAGCCGATGACGCGCACGCCGGCCAGTTGCAGGAAGATCGAGAGGGAGGTGCCGACGATGGGCGACCCGATGACGCAAACTTTGGTGACGCGCTCAGGGTAGCGCAGGGTGGTGCCCAGGCTGGTGGTGCCGCCCATGCTGTGGCCGATGAGCGGGGCCTGGGCGATGCCGAGGGCGTCCATGAACTGGCGCACAAGCTCCATGAAGTCGCCGACGGCGTAGGAGCTGCGCTTCTTGCCGGACTCGCCGAAGCCCCAAAAGTCGAGGGCGTAGCAGCGGTAGTGCCGGCCGAGGGCTTCCATGGTGGGCTGCCACAAGCCCCACGAGCCGATCCAGCCGTGCAGCAAGATAACCGGCGGCCCAGCGCCGAAAGTTTCGTAATGGACGATGCCTTGATCGGTGACGAGCGAACTCATGCGGCCGGCTCAATCCCCCGCACGCGGCCCCAACCGCGCGCGAGAGCAGGCTAGGAGGTTTCCATCTCGGCCAGGATGGAATAGAGGAGCTCGAGCAGAACGGTCTTGACCTTTTCCTTGTCGGTGGCGACGCAGGGGATGAGCTTGACCTCCGGCGCGAGGCGCAGGGCGATGCGCAGGTCTTCAATCGGCCAGGCTTCATCGTGGTCTTGCTTGTTGGCGGCCACGACGTAGGGGGTGGGGGCATAGGCCCGGAAGGTTTCGAGGATGCTCTTGGCTTCGCGGAAGGTCTCGGGCCGGGTGCTGTCGACCATGACGACGAAGCCCAACATGCCTTCGGACAGAATTTCCCACATGAAGTCGAAGCGCTTCTGGCCGGGGGTGCCGAACAGGTAGAGCACCAGCTCGGCGTCGACGGTGATGCGGCCGAAGTCCATGGCGACGGTGGTGTTTTCTTTGATGCGCTCGGCGTCGGACGAGATCTTGCGCTCGGTGGAAACGACGTCAATTTCGCTGACGGACTGAATGAACTGGGTTTTGCCCGAGTTAAAGGGTCCGGTCACCACCATTTTGACGGTTTGCATGAAGGCGCAGGTCCTTGTGATCGCGAGACAGCGCTGGTACTAGGCGCCGACCGGCAGTAGCTGGTTTAAAGCGACCGAATTCTGGCAATGAGCCGGTTGACCAACCCCCGCTGCTCTTTCTTTTCGGTGGGGGTGGGCGGGGCGGCGGGTTTGCGGCCACCAATGCCAAAGGGCAGCGGGCCGCGCTGGCCCTCCGGCCGGATGACTTCGACCAGCCCGGCTTGCAGCAGGCCGTAGACGATGCGGCGGATTTCTAAGTCGCCCAGGTTGTTGGCTTTACCAATGGCCTTCATGGAGTTCTTGGGATTGATGAACGAGACCACCCGCCACTCTTCGACGCTGAGCTTCATGTCGCGGATGTTGACGTTGGGGTGCTCGGTGAACTTGAGGGCCATATCCAGGCTGGGCAGTTCTTCAGACAGGCGCTCCCACTCTTTCATGCGGCGGGCGCCTTCGATGATGACGTTTTCAAGCTCGATGGGGACGGTGATGCGGTCGTCGCCGGGCAGCACGTCTTGGTCGAAGCGGAACAGCCCTTCGGCCCAGGTGATGAGGCGGTAGACGGTATCGAGCACGTGGGCGCGAATGCTGAGCAGGATGTCGGTCTGGCTGACGTAGCCGGCGTTGATGAGCAGCAGGCCGAGCTCTTTGTCGGACGAGCGGGTGGCGCGCTCGCGCAGGACGCGGGCCTGTTCGTCGTTGAGCTTGCCGGCCTTGTGCAGGATGCTGGTGAGGTTGCCGTCGTCGGCGCCCATTTGGGCGTAGACGAGCTTGCCGTTGCGGAACGCTAAGGAGGCCGCCTGGGCCGGGGCCTCGATGACGAGGGTGCCGGTCTTTTTGGCCAGGTTGATCAGGTTCAGCAGTTGCGTTGTCGAGAAATCGCGTAAATTGCCCTTGAGCGCCATGCGAACCTTTACGACGGGCAGCGCCGAGATCGGCACGAGTGAAGCTGGCGGGATTATACAGGTGAGTGGTAGGCGGCGTCAAACGCGCCTCAAACTGAAGACCGAGAGAAAAGAGAAGGAGTAAAGAGAAAAAGGTAGGCATGGAAAGCGGATAGGGCAGGCGTGCGCGTAGCCAGGGTGGTTTTCGACTGTCATCGTCGTCATCCGCGCCAGCAATGCCTTCCAGAACGTCATCGTCGTCATCCACGCCAGTGATAGGCTCGAGAACGTCATCGTCGTCATTCGCGCCACGCATGTTGTAATCGCCGTCATCGCTGTCATCGCTGTCATCGCCGTCACTGGCGTCACGGCGGGCAACGGGTAGGCGAAGGGGTGGTGAAGCGAGGGGGCGGGCGAGTGGGCTGACATGCCTCGAGTCTAGGAATCAATTGTTCTACAAGCAATGGGCAGACGGTCGATGGGCGAAGATCAAACGACACTCTAATGAGGGGGCGAACGGGTATGCTAGAATGACCTCCCCGTGGCAGTCTGAATAGCGGAAATAGGCCGAGATTTGGCCGGGATTGGTCGCCCACGGCTGGGAGGGTTTGGTATGCGGTTGGCACAACGAATCAATTGGGTGGGGGTGCTCGTGGGGGCGGCGCTGCTGGCGGCATGCGGCGGGCCGGCGGCGACGCCGACGCTGCGGCCGGTGGTGGTGACGGTGTATTTGCCGGGGACGCCCACGCCGGAGCCGGCCATCAGCGCGACGGCAGGCAGTGTGGTCGCGGCCACCGCCACGGCGACGCTGGAGCCGGGCCAGCCGTCGGCCACGCCTGCGGCGGTGTATGGGCCGGATATTTACCCACCGGGCGTCAGCCCCTTGACGGGCGAGTTGGTGGACCCGGCGCTGATTAACCGGATGCCGATTGCGGCCAAGATCGCCAACTTCCCCTACGCGGTGCGGCCCCAGTCGGGGCTGGCGCTGGCCGATTTGGTGTTTGAGCACCAGGCGGAGGCGGGGGTGACGCGCTTTACGGCGGTGTTCCTGCAAAATGACCCGGCGCAGATCGGCTCGATCAGGTCGGCGCGCTACATTGATACTGAGATCGCGCCGATGTTCGGGGCGATGCTGGTGACGAGCGGTTCGAGCATCGGCACGATGACGCATTTGCGGTCGAACGACTGGTTTTTGGGCGCGAACGTGTGGCGGCTGGTGTCGGAAGAGACAAGCTATGGCTGCCCGGATTTGTGCCGCCAACAGAGCATCTATACGACGACGGTGGATACTAACAGCCTGTTCGTCTACCCGGAGGTGCTGCGGCAGACGGTGGCGGGGCATACGGGCAACACGGCGCTGCCGCAATCGGGCTTTGTGTTCGCGGACGCGGCGCAGCCCGGCGGCGCGCCGGTGAGCGAGGTAGCGATTGATTTCTCGTCGGCGGCGCACGTGAGCTATCGCTTTGGCGCGGACACGGGGGTGTACACGCGCTGGCAGGACAAAGACCCCAGCAGCGGGGAGATGGCGGTGCACCTGGATGCTCTGACGGAGGCGCCGATTACGACGGCGAACGTGGTGGTGCTGTATGTGAATCACCAGAACAACTTTGTGCCGGAAGACTTCCGCGACGGCGGCAACTGCGGGCTTGAAATTCAATTGTGGTCGATTGGGCCGGCCAAAGTTTTCCGCGATGGGCAGATGTACGAGGGGCTATGGCGGCGCGACGCGAGCACGGGTTTTAAGCTGCGGCTGGAGGACGGCGCGGGCCAGCCGATGGCGCTGAAGCCGGGCAACACGTGGTTTGGGTTGGTGGTGCTGACGTCGGTGACTGAGTTGAACGGCACGACGTACCATGTGACCAACCATGTGCTCGACACGCGCAGCGAGTGCCCGATCCCGCCGACCGAGACGCCGACGGTGACGCCGGAGGGGTTTGTGGACCCAGACGCGACGGGGGAGCCGCCGGTGGAGGGCGAGACGCCGACGCCTTAGGAAAGGCAGAGAAAAAAGAAAGAGAAAGAGAAAAAGGGGGACCTCATCCCCCGGCCCCTTCCCCGGCGCGGGGAAGGGGTGCCCATGTGAGGAGGTGAGGTTGCAATTGGCTTAGCGGTTGGCAGTGCAGGGTGGGGCGCGGCGAGGGGCGGATGGACGGACCTCATCCCCAGGCGCCTGGCCCGGCGGGGGCTGACAGGGGGTAGGTTTTCATAGCTGGGTATTTTTGCCACGAATTGTCACGAAGGGGAGGGATTCGGGCGATGGGAGGGCGCGAGGCGCGCATGATAGCGTGGGGCTGAGGCGCGGTGAGAACAACGGCCGTAAACACGAATTTACACGAATGCGCTGCGGTTAGGACGTGGGTTAGGTTGCCGCTGAGCGGCGCTGAGTAAAACGAGCCGCTGCAACAAAACCTACCCTTGACAGCCCGGCGCGGGGAGGGAGCCGCTGAGTACAGCGGGTGCCCATGTGAGGAGGGGCGGGGCGCAACTTGTGTGCGGACGGGTGGGGGCACGCAGGCGGGGTGGCCCGCGCTTGGTTGCTAGGCGGCGGTGGCGGTTGAGGCGGGGTGGAGGGCCTCGAGGCCTTGGGGGCCGGGGCCGATGACTTGGTCGGTGGGGGAGAGGCCGAGCAGGTCGGCCAGGACGGCTTCGTATTCGAGGGCGCGGCCGCGGGCCTCGGCGACGGCGACTGCGGCGGGGGGCAGCGCGGCGGCGCGGTCGGCGGCCCAGCGCGCGGCGCGCTCTTTGGTCTCCAGCCAACTGAAGGGCGAGAGGCGCGCAAAGGTCAACAGTTCAATCGCTCGGCCGCCCTGGTCGGGCAGCGGCAGTAAACCAGCTATTCCTACCACTATATCCGACACCAAGGCCAGGGCGCGCGAGGCGCGGCTGACGCGCAGCGCTTCCATGAAGAGCGCCAGGGCCGCGTCGGGCTGCCCGAGCGCGGCGCGCACATAGCCCAGGTTGCTGACGGTGCCGACGCAATCGCTGCGGGGGCACCGATCTACGCGCAGTTGCAGGCTTTGCTCGAGCAGGTCGAGCGCGCGCGGGTAGTCGCCGGCCATGTAGCACACGAAACCATAGTTGTTGTAGGTGGCGCTCAGCTCGCCGGGTAGTTCATGGGCGCGCGCGAGGGATTCGGCCTGCTCCAAGAGCGGGAAGGCGGCGGGGAAGTCGCCCGCCTCGCCCAGGTAGTAGCCAAAGACGTACAGACTCTTAATCAGGCGCGGCCAGTCTTCGAGCGAACGCGCCAGGGTGATGGCTTCTTCCATCAGTTGGCGGGTTGCGGCGGTGCGGTTGAGCTCGCGGGCGGCCATGCCGGCGTGGGTAAGCACGGGGGCTAGGTCTTGGGGGCGGCCGTGCGCGCGCAGCAGTTCGAGGCTGCGCGTGTAGAGCGCCTCGGCCTTGAGGTGCTGCCCAAGACTGCTATTGAAATTGGCCTGCTGGCTGAGGAGCAACGCCAAGAGGCGCAGGTAGCGTGGGCGCTCGGGCGCGGGCACGGCGGGGGTCAGCTCGGCCACGCGGCGGGCGGCGAGGCCCATAAGCTCTTTGCCCTCGTGCAGCCAGCTTTGGCGCTTATAGAACTGAAACAGACCGGAGTGGGCGCGCTCTAATGCGTCGAGGTCGCCCCAGGTGACGGCCCAATCCCAGGCGGCGCGCACGTTCTCGATCTCGGCCATCACGGTGGCGAGGAAGGCCTGGGTCTCGGCCGCGTCGAGCCCGTGTTCGCTGGCGGGGCGGCTGAGCAGGCCGGCGTAGTAGTGGGCGTGGCGGCGGCGGGCGGCCTGGGCCTCCGCCGGCGCAGCGGCCAATTTTTCTACCGCAAACTGCTTGACCAAATCGTGCAGCTCGTATTGGGCCAGCCCGCCGCGCGGGGGCAACGAGCGCAGCAGCGACTTGTCGGCCAGGGCGGTTAGCACCGGCAACCCGGCCTCGGACACTTGCTCGGCGGCGCTGCGCACGAAGCCGCGCCGGAAGATCGCCAGGCGGCACAACGCGCGGCGCTCGTCCGCGGGCAGCAGCGCCCACGAGTGCTCGAAGGCGGCGCGCAGGCTGCGCTGGCGGGCGGGCACGTCGCGCCGGTTGGTCGCCAGGAAGTCGAGGTTGCGGGTGATCTCGGCGGCGATTTCTTGCGGGGCCAACATGCGGGTCCAGGCGGCGGCCAACTCTAGGCCGAGGGGCAAGCCTTCGACCAGACGACAAATTTCGATCACGGCCGGGCGCGTGCTGTCGTCGAGCGCGAAGTCGGCGCGCGCCTGCCGAGCGCTTTGGACGAACAACTGCACGGCCTCGTAAAAGTCAATGTTGGGGGCGGCGGCGTTGGGCGGGTAGGGTAGGCCGGTGATTTCGAGCACCCACTCGCCGTGCAGGTGCAGGCGCTCGCGTGAGGTGACGACGACCCGCACGCCGGGGGCCTGGGCCAGGATGTCGGCCAGCAGGCCCGCGCCGGGCAGCAGGTGCTCGAAGTTGTCGAGCAGCAGCAGGTCGCGCTCGCGCAGGGCGTCGAGCAACTGGGCGG
>JBBRZY010000134.1:0-9255 GCA_038252885.1 Anaerolineales bacterium
CCCGCGGCGGTCGTGGCGGAGCTCGGCCGCGGCCGGGTGGACTTCTTCCGGCAGCCGCTGAATGTGGGCCATGCGCTAAACTTCAGCACCTGTCTGCAGCGCGCGCGCGGGCACCTGGTGCATGTGCTGCACGGCGATGATCTGGTGCGGCCAGGTTTCTATGAACGGCTGGCGGCAGTGTTGGCCGACCATCCGACGGCTGGCGCCGCGTTTTGTCGTTACATCAGCGTGGATGAGGCCGGCCGCTGGCTGACGCTGGCGGCGCTGGAGCAACCCGACGACGGGCTGTTAGCGGGCTGGCTCGAGAAGATCGCCACCGGGCAGCGTTTACAAACACCGTGCATGGTGGTGCGGCGGACGGTCTACGAAACGCTGGGCGGTTTTGATCGTCGGCTGGCCTATCACGAGGATTGGGAAATGTGGGTGCGCATCGCAGCGCGGTATTCCGTGGCCTACGTCACCGAGCCTTTGGCGCTGTATCGGGTGCACGCGGCGTCGGCCACCGCCCAAGGCTTGCGGTCCGGCGCCAACGGGGCCGATCTACGACTCACCTTGACACTCATCCGGCCGTATTTGCCGCACGCCCAGGCGCGCGCCCTCCTCGGCACGGCCCGCCGCGAATTTGCGGGGGCGTGCTTGCGGCGCGGCCACCGGCTGATTGGCACGCCGAATGCGGCCGCCGTGCCGGGGCTGCTGCGCGAAGCGCTGCGCACCGATCCGTCGCCACTGATCGCCACGCGCAGCGCCTATCTGGCAGTGCGCTGGGTTATTACACGCCTATCTGGGCGCCGAACTTGAGAAAGGGGTTTGCGCCGCATGGAAGCTGATCGTCATCAAAATCAACCGGGCGCCGGCTCGCAGCCGCCGGCGGGCCTGGTCTCCGTGTGTATTGTGGCCCGCAATGAAGCGGACAAACTCGAACCGTGCCACCAGTCTATCACGTGGGCCGCGGAGATTTTGCGGATCGAGATGGAGAGCACCGATGGCACCGCCGCCCTGGCCGCCGCCTATGGCGCGCGCATCATCCGGCGCGCGCCCTATCCGATTGTGGAGCCGCTGCGCAACGAACTGGCGGCGCTGGCCCACGGCGAGTGGATCTTGGCGCTGGACCCGGATGAGCGGGTCACGCCTGGCCTGGCGCGCGCGCTGCAGCAGGCGGCCCGCCGCCCTGAAATCGACGCGGTGATGATTCCCTTCACCAATTACGACCTAGGGTATCCGCCCACCCCGGCCATCCACCGTTACGAGTCGCATTTGCGCATGTACCGGCGCACGGCGGTTAGCTGGCCAAGCATCCCTAACACCCAGCCGGTGGTGGCGGCGGAGCGCAAGTATGTGATCCCGTCCGATGACCAGTTGGTCATGATCCACGACCGGAATCGCAACCTGCCGGAGGTGGTGGACCGCGTCATGCGCTATGCGCCGCTGCAGGGCCAATCTATGCAGGCTGAGGGCCAGGTGTTTACCGCGCGCGCATTGCTCGGGGCCATGGCGCAGGTGGTCGATAAGCAATTTTTGGTGGGCCGCCCGTGGGAAGACGGCGTGCCCGGCCTGTTCCGGGCCGGCATTTTGACCGCTTTCAAATTCTATGTCTGGGTGGGCTTTTGGCAGGCCGCGGGCGGCAAGCGGACCGAGGCGGACGACCGGGTCGTGCGGCGCTGGGGCAGCGTGTTCTATGGGCTAGCGCGCTTGGTGCGGCTCGGTCTTAGGGTTTACGCGCGGCTCGAGCGCGCCGGGGCAGCGTGATCCAACTCAGCGTCGTCATCCCCAGCTACAACCGCGCGGCCCAACTGCAAGCCTGCTTGCAGGCGCTGGCCGCCCAGACTCTGAGCCCGAGCACATTTGAAGTGGTGGTGGTCGTTGATGGGTCGACCGACGACACCCGCGCGCGCCTGGCGGCCCTGACCCTGCCTTACCCCCTGCGCATCGTGTGGCAGGCCAATGCCGGCCAATGCGCCGCCCTCACTCGCGGGGCGGCCGAAGCCACCGGCCCCGTCATCGTTTTTCTGGACAACGATGTGCTGCCGGGGCCGGGCCTGCTGGAGGCGCATGCGCAAGCACTGCAGGGGCAGGCGACCCATGTGGGCATCGGCCGGCTGACCATGCAGCCGCCGGCGAGCAGCAGCGGCTTCACGCGCTCCTTCGCGCGCATGTGGAACCAGCACTATGACCGCTTGAACGAGGGCGTGCGGGCGCCGGGCTGGCGCGACTGCTATAGCGGCAACCTGTCGGTGCCGCGAGAGTTGTGGCTGGCGGCCGGTGGTTTCGCGCCGGATATTTCAGCCGGCTTTGACATAGAGTTGGGCTACCGCCTGGAGCAGCACGGCGCCCGGTTTGTCTACGTGCATGGCGCGGTCGGCGAGCACAATGATTACAAGAACTTCGCGCGCCTTGCCGCCGATGACGAGCACCATGGCCGCGCCAGCCTGGAGATCTGCCGGCGCCACCCGGCCATGCGGCCGCGCCTGTTGGGCGGCTTTGGCGAGACCACGGCGCGGGCCCTGCTGCTGCGACGCGTTTTGCTGGCGCTGCGGGTGCCGGCGCGGGTGTTGGCCTGGCTCAGCCCCTTGACCGACGGACGCCCGTGGGCCGATGAGTGGTACAAATTCCTCTATAGCTACTTCTATTGGCGCGGCGTGCAGCAAGCCGTGCCGGACCAGGCCACCTGGCAGCGCCTCACTTACCGCCTGCCGATATTGATGTATCACGCCTTCGGCGGCGACGACGAGCCCGCCAGCCGCTTCGTGCTGCCCCGCCGGAAATTCGCGCGCCAGATGGCCTGGCTCAAGCTGGCCGGCTACCACGTCATCAGCCTGGAGGCCTATGTGACCGCGCACCAGGCCCATGAACTGCCGCCGGCCCGAGCGGTGGTCATCACCATTGATGACGGGTTCGCCGATGTACTGACGCAGGCCGTGCCGGTGCTGCAGCGGCATGACTATCCAGCGACCGTCTTCATCGTCAGCGCCCGCGTGGGCGACGCCGACCAATGGGACACAGGCGCAGCGCTGGCCGGACGGCCGCTGCTAGACTGGCCCGACCTGACGCGCTGGCGCGACAGCAGGCTGACACTGGGGGCGCATACGCGCACGCATCCGCAGCTATCCACGCTGCCGGCCGCAGCCGCCCAGGCCGAAATCAGCGGCTCCCGGCTGGACCTGGAAACACACCTCGGGGAACCGTGCCGGCTCTTCGCTTATCCGTTTGGCGACTATGATGAGGCTACTCTGGCGCTCGTTGAGCAGGCCGGTTTTGCCGCGGCGTGCAGCGTGCATCGCGGGCTCAATTCGCTCACCACGCCGATTTTCGCGCTGCGCCGACAAGAAGTGCGCGGCACCGACTCGCTGCTGCGTTTTATCGCCGGGCTGATCGTCGGCGATGATCAACTGCCGCGCCGGCGCCAGGCGCAGCCCTAAGGCCCGGCGGCCCGCCCGCTGCTGAAAGTGAGTGTTATTGTCAACTAATCCGCGGCCCGATACCGGTGTCCGCCGGCGCGTGGTGCTCAACACGTTGAGCAACTACGCCGGCAAGATCATTACCCTCGGCGTCTGGTTTTTTCTGACACCGTTCCTCGTGCGCGCGCTCGGCCCAAGCGCCTATGGGCTGTGGGTCTTGGTCGGCTCAGCGGTGGCCTACGGCGGGCTGCTCGACTTCGGCATCGGCGCCGCGGTGACGAAATTCGTGGCCGAGGATTCGGCGCAGGGCGACTTCGACCACGCGCGCCCACTCGTGACCACCGCGCTGTGGCTCTACATCGGTCTGGGATTGTTAGCCATCGCCCTGAGCGCCCTGCTGGCGCCGTTTTTTCCCGAACTGTTCAACGTCCCACCGGAACAGCGCGTCCTGGCCAGTTGGCTGGTGCTGGCCTCTGGCACGGCGCTGGGTATTGCCCTGCCAACCGCAACGGCCTCCGCCGTGCTGCAAGGATTGCAGCGCTTTGATCTAGCCAACCTGATTGGCATTTTGGGCATGACCGTCTTTACGGTGACCACGGTGGCCGTGGTGCTGTTGGGCGGCGGCGTGCTGGGCTTAGTTTTGATCAATATCCCGGTGACGATCGCGATGCAAATTCCAGCCATCTGGTTGGTCAACCGGGCGGCGCCGGCATTGCGCTTCGGGCGGGGTCGGCCCGACGCCAAGTTGGTGCGCCGGGTATTTGGTTTCAGCTCAGCGCTGGTCATTGTGAATTTGGCCGGCCAGATCCAAACCCAGACCGACGAACTCGTGATCGGCGCGGCCTTGCCGGTGGCCAGCGTGACACCCTATGCGCTGGCGCGCCGCCTCAGCGCCCTGCCCCAGACTCTGGCCAACCAGTTCGTTAAGGTGTTGATGCCGCTGGCCGCGCGCCTGAACGCCTCGCCCGACCGGAGCCAACTGAGCCAGGTCTACCTAATCAGCACCCGGCTGACGCTGGCCCTGGCAGCGCCGATCGTGGCCGTGCTAGCGGTGCTGGCCCGGCCGATCCTCACGGTGTGGGTCGGCGCTGAGTATGCGGACGCGGCGCCAATCTTGACCATTCTGACGATTGCCAGCCTGATTGACACCAGTATGTGGCCAGCCAGCAACATTCTGCAGGGCATGGGGCGGCACCGGCCGCTGGCGGTGTTTGCGGTCGGCTCGGCGCTGGCGAACCTGCTAATGTCGATCTGGCTGGTGCGCCCACTAAATGTGCTGGGCGTGGCCCTGGGCACATTGATCCCCACCACGCTCGAGGCGGCCCTGTTCGTCATCCCATATGCCCTGCGCCAGAGTGGGGTGTCTGTGAAGGCTATGTTCCAGCAGGTGCTAGGCCCGAGCTTGCTGCCGCTGGTGCCGGCAGCGGGCGCGCTCTACATGCTGCGCGAGCTGATGCACCCGGCGAATTACCTCACCCTGGGCCTGGTGGCGCTGGGCGGCGCCGGGGTCTATGCCGGGGCGTACGGCCTGCTGACGCGCGGTGAGGTTGAGCAGGTGCTTCTCCGGCAAGCCGCCACCCAAGCGTGGGCAGTGCTGCGCACCCGCGCTCGGGGCGGCCGCGACAATCAAAAACCACCCCCAGGCTAGGACGCCTTTCAAGACCGGCCCGGCCGCTTGGCGGATTACCCGTTTGGGTTATGCTGACCACCTCAGTCGAGCAATTTTTTTCAAGAAGTCACTGCATGGCAACCAACGCGGCAAAGGCGAAATCCATCGCCGAGATTATCAAGAGCAAGGGCGTTGAATTTATCAAGAGGCACCTGACGAGACCCTGACCGGGGAAATCTGCTTTGCCCTAGCGGCGCCAGACGGCGCGCTGACCTCGGTAGCGGTTCGCGCGTGAGTTCTGGTCAGGCCGATCTTCAGAAACCCAACGTGGGCTAATGCAAACAGGGCCGGGCGTATGCCGGGCCCTGTTTGTTCTCACGGCTTCTTGTCGCTTCGATGAGCTGGTACACGCCGGTGCAGCCGGAGCGCGCTGCCGAGGCAATATGATTGCGAACGTGGCGGCCGATCTGAATTGTTCATGTCGGACGGCAGAGGCTCGTCGGCGCTGTTCATGACGGGCCGTGACGAGCGCCGGCGGGGCGGACGCCAGGTGGGTCGCCCCCCGGCCGATCCAACCGGTGCCGGAAATTGAAATCAGGGCGCCCGCAGGGGAATTTTGACCAGGACGAGCGTGCCTTGGCCGGCCGTGCCCTGAAAGGTTATCTCGCCTGACAGCAGGCGCACGCGCTCACGCATACCCACCAACCCGAGGGATTTTCGATTAGTCCGGGCGACGGTGTCGATGCCGCGCCCGTTGTCGTGCACCCGCAGCACCAGTGTGCCAGCGTGCTGCTCAAGCCGGACGTTCACCTCGCTCGCCTCAGCATGCCGAGCCACGTTCGTAAGCGTCTCTTGAAAAATGCGGAAGACGGCGGTAGCGGCATCCGGGTCCAGCCCCACAATAGCTTCGTCAGCGGCGAAACGGCCGCGAATCCCAGAGCGGTTCGCAAATTCATTTAACTCCCCTTCGATCGCGGCCGCTAAGCCAAAATGGTCGAGCAGGCTGGGGCGCAACTCGGTTGCTAGCCGGCGGGCCATCTGTACCAGGTCGTCCACCGCCATCAATAAGGGCCGCAGATCCGCTTGCGGTTCGCCCTCGGTTCGGTGCCGTTGAATTTTGGCGATATCCATCTTCAAGGCGGTCAGCGCCCCACCCAGTTGGTCGTGCACCTCGCGCGACACGCGGGCGCGCTCCTCCTCGCGCACAGCCAGCAGGCGCTCCGACAGGTCGCGCAGTTGGGTCGTCAGTTGCTCCAGGTCTGCCGTGCGCTCGCGCACGCGCATCTCCAATTCGGCGCGGGCCTCCTGTTCACCGGCGTGCAACCGCGCCCGTTCCAGTGCCTGGGCGCACAGGCGGGCCAGGGTCAGGGCATAGGCCTGATCGGCGGCGCTGAACACCTGCACCTGGTCAAAGCTGAGCGCCAACACGCCCTGTTTTCGCCCCTCTTCCACCAGTGGGAGCACCGCGGCGGCCTGATGGCCCCAGGCGGCGATCGGTTCGGCCAACTGCGGGTAAACCGCCAGGTACTGCTGGGGCGACTTGATCCAGATGGGCTGGCCCGAGCGCATAACCTCGGCCACTGGCACGCTCAACGATAACGCGAAGCGCTGGTCTGGGCGCGTGGCAGCTTTCGTCGCCACCGAGTGCAGTAGCTCGGGGTCCAGGTCATCCTCCGACACCAGCAGCACCAAGCCGCTCACCGCGCCCAGCGCTGGCGCGCCCAGGTCCGCCATGACCTCGGCCACCTGCGCCGGGGTTACAACTTCGGCTAAGGTCGCGGTTATTTTTTGCAGCCGGGCCAGCCGAGCGCTAGCCTGCTCGGCTTGATCAGTCAGCTCGTGCTGGCGGACCGATGAAATCAGCAGCGCGGCATTGACCTCGCGCAGGGTTGTCCTTTGCTGCTCCAACTGGCCCTGTGACTGCACGGCCCCATACGCCGAGGAAGCGAAGCGGCCCAGGCTCAGCAGCAAGCGCCGGTCCTCATGGTCAAACAGGCGCGCCTCCGGCGTGTGGGTTACGGCCCAGATGGTGCCGACGGCCTTGCCTTTCACGAAAAACGGGATTAGCAGGGCCTCCGCCATTTGCGGCGCCACCAGCTGAAAATAAGTGTAACGGCGCTCGAACTGCTTGAAGAGCAGCGGCCGGTTCAGATCGAGCACATCGCCGCACGGGCTAAAGTCGCGCGGCGTGCCGCCGCCGATGTTTGGTTTCCACGCGCCGGCCACCGCCGGCCAGTAGAAGCGCTTTTCATCTTCCGTGACCAGGCTGATCCCGGCGGACCCACAGCCGAACACCTCCAGAATGCTGTCGGCCAGGGCCTGCAGAATGGTGCCGGGCGAATCGGCCAGCGCCTGCCACAGCGAAACCAGGGCGCGGTACTCCGCCTCATAATTGGGCGAGCGCGCTGGACGCCGATCCAGCTCCTCGGTGCACAACACCGCCTCCAGCGGGAGGCCGGGGACCAGGCCGGCCGTTGGGGGAGAATCAGTCATCGGGCGCCTCATTCGCTTCCGGAGCAGGCGCAGGCGGGCGGCCCGGGCGCGGTTCGGACGTTGGCGCCTCGGCCTCGACCGTCCACGGACCGGGGATGCCGCTGGTGAGGCCCCGATAGCCCGTCAGCCGCTCGCCGATGACGATGCCTTGGCCGGTGATCGCGAATTCCCACATGTCGATGCTGTGCTGGCTGCCGCGCATCTTCACCACCAGGAGCATCTTGCGCAATTGACCATTGATCGAAACATAGCGCAGGCGCATGATGTCGTCGGCGAGGAACGAGACGGCAAAGTTGCTCAGGCCCATCGAGGTGAAGTTCTCTTCGATCTCGACCGTGCTCACGATCGTCACGCCCAGCCGCGTCAGCGCCCCGATCATCCGGTACAGCGATTCGCGAAACTCGTAGCGGAAGTCGGGGGCCAGCGCCATTTGAAAGCCCGTCAGCGAATCGATGACGACCCGTTTGGCGCCGATCTGTTTGACCGCTTGGACCAGCTCGTGCACGGTCTCGTCAACGGACAGGTCCAACGGCCGGATATAGATGATCTTGAGCTGGCCTTCGGCCTGGGGCGTGTCGAAGTTGAGGCCGAAACTGGCGGCGCGCCGGGCGTAATTGGCGGGCAGTTCCTCGAAGACGGCGATGACGGCCGGCTCGCCTTGGCGCAAGCCCTCGGCAATGAAGTGCGAGCCGAGGGCCGTCTTGCCCGCCCCAGACGGACCGGCCAGCAGCAGGTGGCTGCCTTCGAGCAGGCCGCCGCCCATGAGCGTGTCGAGCCGGGGGAGGCCGGTTGAAAGGCGCCGCGGACCCCGGACGTGGTCCGCTCCCTGGGCCAGGCCGAAGGTGCGGGGGAAGGTCTGCAGGCCGGCGTCGGTGATGCGGAAGGTGTGCAGGCCGGGCACCGAGTTCTGGCCGCGCAGCTTCACGACCTGCAGCTTGCGCACAACCGAGTTGCGCTCCGTGATCTGGTAGAGCCAGAGGAGCCCATCGGCGACGGTGAAAACCGGGTTGTCGCGCACCTCGATTTCCGCGTACTCGCCCACCAGAAACGAGGTCACCTGCCAACTGGTCAGGTGCAGCGCCAGGCGTTGGATGAACCCCTGCAGTTCCATATCGCTCGTGTCGGTCTCTGCTCGGCGCACCATGGTGCGGAACGAATCGACCACGACCAGGCGGGCCTGGCTGGCCTCCACTTCCTTGATGATGGCTTCTAGCACCGCGCCGAGATCCTGGTCAAGCACGATCTGGCTCAGGTTGATGAAGCGCACCGCGCCCGCTAGCTTGGCCGGTTCAAAGAACGAGTATTGCTGCTGGTAACGCAGCATCTTGACGGCCGGCTCGCCCAGGATGGTGAAGTAGAGGGCCGGGTTCTCGGGGGTGGCATTGGCGAAGAGGATTTGATGCGCCAGCGTGGTCTTGCCGCAGCCGGGGCTGCCGGCGATGATGTTGAAGGAGAACTCGGGCAAGCCGCCGCCGAGGATTTCGTCAAGACCGGGCACACCAGTGGGCAGGCGCCGAATAGATACGCGTTCTGGGGCTTGCTGCGCTGCGTCGCTCATGGAATAACCTCGCTAGTAGAGTTTCTCGCCCTAAGAAGCGTCGGGCCAGACCTCGCGCACCAGCCGGAGCGTGAGGGCCCGCCCGATGAAAGTCATCAGCAACCCGAGCAGATGCGTGGTGACCGTCATGAGGGCCTCGGCGCCGGCGTTGTCGGCGCCCGCAAAGAGCGCTTCCAGCCCTTCCAGGCGGCCGTCCGCAC
>JBBRZY010000135.1:0-9244 GCA_038252885.1 Anaerolineales bacterium
CAAGGCTTCAACAAACGCGGCCGCCGCCGGCCACGGACTGGGCGGTGCGCTCGGCCAGGTGTGTGGGCGCTTGGGCAGTTGCAGCACCGCCTCAAAGGCCGCCACCATTGTCTGCGCAAACGTCTCGGCGCGGAAGTGGGCGCGGGCATAGGCGCGGGCGTTGGCCGACAGGCGCGCGCGCTCCTGCGGGTGCTGGTAGAGATGCTCCAACGCTTGCCGGTAACCAGCCGCATCGTCCACGATCAGGCCGGTGTGCTCGTGCACCACCAGGCCGCTGACGGCGCCGTGCCGAAAGACCACCGGCGGCACACCCGCATACAGCGCCTCTTGCAGCACCAACTCGGCGGCGGCGTAGCTCTCCGGCGCGAGCGGATAGCCGAAGACATCCAGCGTGCCCAACAGCGCGCGCACGTCGGTCACATAGCCGCGAAAGTCAAAGCGGTCGGCCACGCCCAACGCCTCCGCCTGCTGCCTCAAGCGCGGCCAGTCGCCGCCCGCGCCGGCCACAATGAAGCGCGCCCCCGGCACGTCCACCGCGGCGTGCAGCGCCACGAAGTCGGCATGCAGCTTGTCGAAGCTGACCGTGCCGACATACCCGACGTTGTAGCCCCGGTGCGGCTGGTATGCCAGACCGTCGAGCCGCTCCAGGTCGGGCACGGGGAAAACCACGCGGCGGCCGGCCGGCAGCGGCGCGGCCTGCACCGTCGGCAAGTCGAGCGTGAAGGGACTGGCGACGGCCAGGCCATCGGCCCAGCCCAGCACGGTCGGCGTGAGGGCTTGCGGCGGCGTGTGACCAGCCACGTGTGCCCACAGCAGTACGCGCGCCGGCGGCCATGCGGCGCGCAGTTGCGCATAAAGCTCCGGCGTGTTCCAAAAGTGGACCAGCACCACATCGGCCGCCGCCAGCAACTCAGACAGCGCCTCAGGCGTTGGCGCGGCCGTCACGCTCACGTGTTCGCTCTCGGGCGGTAGGGCAGTGTTTGGTGAGACCGGCAGCAGCGACACCAACTGATGCGCGTAGGGGCCGGCGTCGGCGGTGAGGCGGGCCGCCCGCAGCGCCGCCTGCACTCCGCCGCCCGCACCGAACTGCGGCAGCAGGTGCAGCACCTTCACCCGCTTCGTGGGGGTGGGCCTCATGCCGACGTGGCGCGGCGGCGCAGCCGGGCGCGGGCGCGGTTGAACGCCTGCGCCAGCGTGCCGCCGAACAGCACGCGCTCGCTGTAGTCGTCGGCGGCGGCCAGGCGGGCCACCGCCGCCGGGTGACGCAGCGGGAAGGCCAGCGGCTCAATCGGCAGGTTGGCCAGCCGGTGGTCGGCGGCGCTGGGGTGCGTGGCCTGCGCGCCAAACCCGATGTTCGTCACCAGGTTGGCGGCCGGGTGCAGGTGCAGCCCGCCGTGCTGCCAGCCGCTGAAGGTCCAAGGGTAGTCCCAGGTGTGCGGCGTGTCGTAGGCGGTCTGAAAGATGTAGTCCCAATAGCGGCGCGAGTCGGCGTTCTCGAAGACCGTGTCAAGCCAATGGGCGGCGCGGGCGGCGGGCCAGGCGGCCATGGCCGGGTCGTGCAGCGCCCAAGCGCGCCGCCAAGTGGCCCAGCCCCAAATGTGCGGGTAGCGTGAAAAGTAGTAGCTCGCGCCCTCGGGCGGGTCGTCCGCCTGAAAATTATTGCCAGAGATAGACAGCACCCGCCCGTCATCCGCGTAGCGCCGCAGCATGGCCTCACAGAACAGGAAGAAGTCCGGCCCCGGCAGGCAGTCGTCTTCCACAATAATGGCCCGCTCAACTTGGGTGAACACCCAGCTCAGGCCGCCGTCGAAGCGCGGCTTGAGGCCCAGGTTGTGGCCCGCGTAGAGCGTTTGCACTTCACACGCCCAGTCCACCGCGCCGACGACGGCGCGGGCGGCGGCCACCTGCTCGGCGTCACCCGGCACTTCAGCGCGCGGGCCATCGGCCACCAGCAGCAAGCGCTGTGGGCGGGCGGCGCGGATGGCGGCAAACACGGCGGCCGTGCGCGCCGGGCGGTTGAAGAGGAACAACGCCACGGGCGTCTCCAGCGGGGCGGCCAGGGGCAAACGGTTGGTCATTGCGAAAGATTTTGCCACAGACTTGCGAATTGCGTGTTGGTTGGCGGTCAGCAGCCAGTTGTGCTTGGCGACAACCAACTAATCTGATGCCCGTCGGGCGCCGATTTCCCCCTGCCCCCCGTTTCTGCCGATACCGTCTGTGCCACCCAAAGTGGCTACAAAATCCGTTGCCACTGTCTTATAATGGCGGCATGGATGGCTTAGTCAGTGTGATCATGCCGGTGCGCAACGCCGACCGGTTTGTGGCGCAGGCGCTGGCCAGCGTCGCGGCGCAGACCTATTCGCCGGTTGAACTGCTGGTAATAGACGGCGCCTCGACCGACGGCACCGAGGCGCTGGTGCAGGCCCACGCCGCGCGGCACGGGCCGCTGCGCTGGCTGCCGCAGTCCGGCACCGGGCTGGCGGCCGCCTGGAACAGCGGGCTGGCCGTCGCGACCGGCGAGTGGGTGGCCTTCCTCGACAGCGACGACCTGTGGCTGCCCGACAAGCTGGAGCGCCAGGTGGCCTACCTGCGCGTCCAGCCCGAGGCGGCCTTTGTGATTGGTCAGGTGGAGTTCTTTTTGGAGCCCGGCAGCCCCCCGCCCCTGACCATGAAGCCCGAAATCTTTGCCGGCGATTACCTGGCGCGCATGCCGGGCGCGCTGCTGGCGCGGCGCACGCTGTTCGCCGAAGTAGGCGACTTCGACCCGAGCTTTGGCATTTCGACCGATATCGAGTGGTTCGCGCGCGTGATGGCGCTCGGCGTGCCCAGCGGCGCGGTGCCGGGGGTGGTCATCCGCAAGCGGGTGCACGCGGCCAACCTATCGTCGGTCGGCGGGCCAGACCACCTCACCCGCCACCTTCCGCGCCTGCTCAAGCGCGCGCTCGATGAGCGTCGGCGGCGGGCGGGCGGCCCCGCGTCGGCTGAGGCGGCATGACCCTCAGCATCAGCGCCGTAGTGACGACCTACAATAGCGCCGCCTACCTGGGCCAAGCGCTCGATTCCGTTTTCGCGCAAACCTACCCGGTGGCCGAGGTCATTGTGCTCGACGATGGCTCCGCCGACGACGGCGCGACGGCGCGGGTGGCCCAAGGCTACGGCGCGCGGGTACGCTATATTTATCAGGCCAACGGCGGCTGCGGCGCGGCCCGCAACGCCGGCGCGGCGGCGGCCAGCGGCACGCACCTGGCCTGGCTCGACGGCGACGATTACTGGGCCGCCGATAAGCTCGAACGGCAGGTGGCCGTCCTCACGGCCGACCCGACCGTCAAAGCGGTGTTTGCCCACGCCCACCAATTCATCAGCCCCGAACTGGCCGGTGCCGAGGCGGCCCGGCTCGATGTACCGGAGGCCGCCATGCCGGGCCGCTACGCCAGCACGCTGCTGCTGGCGCGAGCGGCGTTCGAGCGCGTGGGGCCATTTGCGACTGACATGGCCGTCAGCGAGTTCATTGACTGGTACGCCCGCGCGGTCGAGCACGGCCTGCGCATCGTAATGCTGCCCGAGGCGCTGGTTTGGCGGCGGGTGCACGGCAACAACAACAGCCGCCGCCGGGCCCAAGAGCGCTCAGAGTACGCGCGCGTGCTCAAGGCGGCGCTTGACCGGCGGCGCGCGGCCTCTGCCAAGCCCGGTGGCGCGGCGCAATAGTCCGCCAGGCGACGAACTTCATTTCTTACTCGACCCGTCATCTCAGAAGCGTGGGAGTGTGTGCATGAAAGGCATCATCTTGTCCGGCGGCCGGGGGACGCGGCTGTACCCCTTGACGATCTCGCTCTCCAAGCAGATTCTGCCCGTGTTCGACAAACCGATGATCTACTATCCCCTGTCGGCGCTCATGCTGGCGAACATCCGCGAGATCCTCATCATCTCGTCGCCTGAGCACATAGAGCTGTACCGGCAGTTGTTCGGCGATGGCGCGCGGCTGGGGCTGCGGCTCGAATACGCGATTCAGCCGGAGCCCAAAGGCGTGGCCCAAGCGTTACTCATCGGCGCCGACTTCCTGGCCGGCGAGCCCTGCGCGTTGATCTTTGGCGACAACCTGTTCTATGGCGGCGGTCTGTCGCAGGTCTTAGAGCGCGCCGGCGAACTGACCGAGGGCGCGCTGGTGTTCGCCTACTACGTCAAAGACCCCGAGCGCTATGGGGTGGTTGAATTCGACGCGAACCACCAGGCCATCAGCATCGAGGAGAAGCCGGCCAAGCCGCGCTCGCACTACGCCGTCACCGGGCTGTACTTCTACGACGGTCAGGCCGCCGCCATCACCAAGCGCCTCAAGCCCTCCCTGCGTGGCGAGCTAGAGATCACCGACGTCAACACCACCTACATGAATGCCGGGCAACTGCGGGTCGAAATTCTGGGTCGGGGCACGGCCTGGCTCGACACCGGCACGCACGAGAGCTTGCTCGAGGCCAGCAACTTCGTCCAGACCATCGAGCACCGCCAGGGCCTCAAGATTGCCTGCCTGGAGGAGATTGCCTACCACAAGGGCTACATCACCGCCGAGCAAGTGCTGGCCGTGGCCGATTTCTCCAAAGACAACCCCTATTGCCAATACCTGCGCCAGGTCGTCGAAGAGCCGCCCGACGCGCTGTAGCGCTCATCGCCCTATCGCCAAACGTAAACGGGGCCAGTCGCACAACGACTGGCCCCGTTTTTTGTCGGCCGCCCACCCGCGCCGTCGCGTCAGTCGTTCAGGCCCAGCCCAATGTACTGCTGAAAGACCGCATACGGCTGCGCGCCAAGCACTGGGCGGCCGTTGACCACAAAGGTCGGGGTGCTGCGCACGCCCAACTGCTGCGCGGCCTGCGTCTCGGCCGTCACCGTGGCGGCGTACTTGCTCGAGTCCAGGCAGCTATTGAAGTCGGCGGTGTTGAGGCCCAGGTCGGCGGCGAACTGCTTGAGGTATTCCTTGGAGAACGCCCCGCCGTTCTCGCCCGACTGGTGCGCGAACAGGTAGTCGTGGTATTGCCAGAAGGCGTCTTGGTCACTGGCACACTCGGTCGCCTCGGCCGCCCAGATCGACTCTTGCCCCAGGAAGGCAAAGTGTTGAAAGCCGATGCGCACCTGCCCGCTGGCGATGTAGTTGTCGTTGATCTGGCCGAATGTCTCCGTCTGAAAGCGCCCGCAGTACGGGCACTGGAAGTCCGCGAACTCGATAATCGTCACCGGAGCGTCCGCGTTGCCCAGAAAGTGGCGCGTCTGCCCGACCAGCGCCGCCATCAGCGCCGCGCCGTCGGCCGCCACCTGCGTCTCTTCGGCCGGGCTCACCGGCCCGCTGCTGGCGCTGCCCGGCGCGGCGGTGGCGACTGCCTGCCCGCCCAGGCCCGGCACCAGCGGGCGCAGCCAAAGCCCCGCCAGCAAGCCGATCACCAGCATGGCGACGCCGATGACAAGCGTGGCGCTCGACTGCACGATGATCGGGCCAATTACCAGCCAGGCGCGCGGCGCGGCCGGCTCAGCGGCCGGCTCCGGCACTGGGGGCGTCAATTCATCAGGCGGGGGAACAGCATCAAGCATGGGGTGGTCCTTTTGGCGCGCGGTGCGCCGCTACCAATACAGTCGGCGTCATTCTACCAAACCCTATTTTCGATAGATCAGCAGCCCCAGCACCGCGGCCCCGAAGATGATGAAAGCCGGATTGAGGGGGGTGAACGTCAGCAACCCAAACGTTGCCCCGGCAATCAGCACCTTATCCCACCCAGCGGTGATGGCCGGCCCCCAGCCCAGCGCCTTGACGTTAAAGACGCTCACCGCCAGGTCGTAGGCGGTCCATAGCAACAGGCCCACCACCACCGGCCGAACCGCCGTGAGCATGGCCTGGAGCGGGCTCGAGTCCTTGATCTGATAGAAGAAGGCAATCGCCGCCAGCATCAGCACCGTGGTCGGCACCACCGTGCCCACCGCGCCCGCCACCGCGCCCCAGAACCCGGCCAGCTTGTAGCCCACAAAGGCCGATACCTGCGGCGCAATCGGACCGGGCAGTGAGTTGCCCAGCGCCACCGCGTCGACAAACTCGGCGTCGGTAATCCAGTGGGCGTCGACCGTCTCAGACTTCATCAGCGCCAGCGAGGCCGGCCCCCCGCCCCACGACAAGAACGCCACGCGCGTGAACAACCAGAAGATTTGCCAGTAGATCATCAGAAGGCTCCTTGAGTGGCGGTATTCTAAACGAAGAGCGCCCAGATGACGCCATAGGGCTACATGGTAGAATGCCGACCATGTTTCGGAAGCGGGTGAGCGTACTGGTGCTAGGGCTGTTTGTCGCGGCGTGCGGGCGCGCGGCGGTGCCGCCGTCGGCCACACCAGCCTATGTCGTCATCACTTCTGCGCCGCCGACGCTCTCGAACCCGATCCCCACCGCCTACCCCACCAAGGCCGTCACGCCCACGCTCGACCCGTTCTTTGCCACGCCCGATGGCACGCCGCAGCCGTCGCTGTTCGCGCCCATCAGCGCCGCCGACTGGCAAGCCGGCCCCGCAACCGCGGCGGTCACCATCATCGAGTACAGCGACTTCGAGTGCGAGTATTGCGCCGCCGTAGCCGCGCTGCTGGGCCAACTGCGCGCTGAGTACCCCGCCGATCTGCGGCTAGTCTTCCGCCACTACCCGCTGCCCCAGCACCCCAAGGCCAAGCTGGCCGCCGCCGCCGCCGAGGCCGCCGGCGCGCAGGGCGCGTTTTGGCCTATGCACGACCGGCTGTTCGCTGACCAGGCCGCGTGGATTACGCTGACCGTGGATGACTTCCGCCCCGTGCTGCTCGACTACGCCGCCGATCTGGGGCTAGACGCTGACCAGTTCGCTGCCGACCTCGCCGCCCCCGCCATCGCCGCTACCGTGCAGATCGCCTACGAGACGGCGCGCGATATCCCGCTGCTGGGCGCGCCCTTCCTGCTCTGGAACGGCGGCCTGTTCCCCGACGAGGGCTTTACCAACCACTTCGCCCTGTCGACTCTCATCCGGCTGGAAAAGCTCAAGGCGCGCCAGTTCGCCGCGCCGCCGCCGGACATCATTGACCCCTTCAAGCAATACCAGGCCACGCTGCACACCACCAAGGGCGATATTGTCATCGAGTTGTACGCCGAGCTGACGCCGCTGACGGTCAACAACTTTGTCTTCCTGGCGCAGCAGGGCTGGTATGACAACGTGACTTTTCATCGGGTCATCACTGGCTTTGCGGCCCAAACCGGCGACCCCAGCGGCACCGGCTACGGCGGGCCGGGCTATCTCATCCCCGATGAATTTGTGCCGTCTTTGGTCTACAATGCGGCTGGCTGGGTGGGCATGTCGAACAGCGGGCCCGACACCAACGGCAGCCAGTTCTTCATCAGCCTGGCGCCGCTGCCCGAGTTCGATGGGCGCTACCCACTGTTCGGTAAAGTCATCGCGGGGCTAGACATCGCCTTTAGCCTCACCCCGCGCGACCCCAACGCCAACGCCGAAGCCCCACCGGGCGACCAGATACTTAACATCACCATCGAGGAAAAATGAGCAAACGTTCTCAGCGGCGGTCTGCCCGCCAAAAATCCAGTCCCAATCTCGTGGTCTACATCGGCGTCGCAGTGTTGGTGCTGGTGGCCGCCTATTTGCTCTACAACATCTTCAAGCCGGCCGCCCCCGAACCCGGCGCGGCGCTGCAATGGTCCGCAGCACCCGCCATGCAGATCGACGTCAACCGCCAGTACAGCGCCACCCTCGCCACAGTCAAAGGCGACATCGTGCTCGAGCTGCTGCCCCAGGCCGCGCCAATCACCGTCAACAACTTCGTCTTCCTGGCGCGCCAGCGCTTCTACGACGGCGTGACCTTCCACCGCGTGTTGTCGGGCTTCATGGCGCAGGGTGGCGACCCCACCGGCACCGGCAGCGGCGGGCCGGGCTACTTCATCCCCAGCGAGGTCAGCGCCGGCCTGACGTTCGACACGGCCGGCGTGGTGGCCATGGCGAACTCCGGCGTAGACCGAAACGGCAGCCAATTCTTCATCACCCTTGGGCCGGCGCCGCATCTAAACGGCGGCTACACCATCTTTGGCCGCGTGACCGCCGGGATGGACGTCGTCAATCGGATCACGCTGCGCGACCCCGACACCAACCCCCAGTTCGTGGGTGATTTGATCAACACCGTGACAATCGCCGTGAAGTAGACGGCGGCCACTTGCAGAATAGAAACCGGGCCAGCGCAACGCTGGCCCGGTTTAGTTTAGGGTAGGTGCGGTGGTCGATGTGCCGCTTACTTCTCCGGCGTGGCCGGGTCGGTCTCAACCGGCGGGGTGCCGCCTCCCAGCCGCTGGCGCACCTGCGCCATGATGGCCGCGCCGTTCTCCCGCCACAAGTGAATGGCCGTCGGCAGGACCGAGATGAAGACCACCGCGATGATGATGATGGTGAAGTAGCGGTCGAGCACTTCGGGCGGGAACAGGCTGCCGAGCAAATAGCCCGCCAACGTGACGCCGATGCCCCAGATGACGGCCCCCACCAAG
The DNA here is from genome assembly GCA_038252885.1 of Anaerolineales bacterium. GTDB lineage: Bacteria > Chloroflexota > Anaerolineae > Anaerolineales > UBA6663 > JADZEK01. The sequence goes on from JBBRZY010000135.1 coordinate 8,531, forward strand.
TTGAAGATCATGAAGCTGCGGTAAGGCATCTCAACCGCGCCGGCCACGATGGGCGCAAAGGTGCGGATGAAGGGCATGAAGCGCGCAATCAAGATTGTCTTGCCGCCGTGCTTTTCGTAGAAGTTGCGGGCCGCCTCCAGGTTCTTGGGGCGGAAGAGCAGCGACTTCTCGCGGCTGAACAGCGGCTTGCCGGCCTTGCGTCCAAACCAATAGCCCACGTTGTCGCCCAGCACCGCGGCCACAAACACCAGCGGCAGGATGATCAACAGGTTCAGGTCGCCCTTGTAAGCGATCAAGCCGGCCGTCAGGAGCAGGCTGTCGCCCGGCAGAAAGAAACCGAAAAACAGCCCCGACTCGGCAAAAACAATGACAAACAGGCCGATATAGCCGAAGGTCTCAATCAAAAAGTGCGGGTCCAAATACTGCATGCCGACTACCTCTCCAAGGGTGAATTTGGGCTGATTATACCAGCCCCGGCCGGGCCGCCCGGGCGCGGTTGGGGTGGCTGATATGGCCCCCACGGTAGGCGGTCGAGTAGCGCGCGCGTGAGTGCCGCAGTTTGTGTGGGCGTGGCGGTCGTGGGAAACAGACCCGGCGGCGCAGGTCAGCCTGGCCGCCGGGGAACTCAGACGAGGGTCGCGGCCGGCTATTTCTTTGTGGCGTTGGGGATCACCAGCACCTGGCCGGCCAGGATACGATTGGCGTTGTCGCCGA
>JBBRZY010000136.1:0-9233 GCA_038252885.1 Anaerolineales bacterium
ACGCCCAGCTCTACCGCAACCTGCGGCAGGAAAAGGACCGGCTGATGGAGGTGCAGGAGGAGGCGCAGAAGAAGCTGGCGCGCGACTTGCACGACGGCCCGACCCAGGCCGTGGCGGCGCTGGCCATGCGCGCCAACTTTGTGCGCCGGCTGCTGGAGCGCGACCCCAAGCAGGCCGGCGAAGAATTGTTCAAGATGGAAGACCTGGCCCGCAAGACCACGCGCGAGATTCGCCACATGCTGTTCACGCTGCGGCCGCTGGTGCTCGAAAGCCAGGGCCTGACACCGGCGCTGTATCAATTGGCCGAGAAGCTCAAGGAAACGCACGGGCAAAACGTCATTATCGAGGCCGAGCCCAACTTGGACGACCGCCTGGAAATGAACCACCAGGGCGTGCTATTTTATATCGTCGAAGAAGCGCTCAACAACGCCCGCAAGCACGCCCAGGCCGAGCATTTGTGGGTGCGGATGAAGACCCAGGGTGACGTGCTCTCAGTGGAAATTCAGGACGACGGGGTGGGGTTCAATGTCGGCGCGGTCGAAGCCAATTACGACCGGCGCGGCAGCCTGGGCATGGTGAACATGCGCGAGCGGGCGGAGATGATCAACGGCGCGGTGCGGATCGACTCGGCCGAGGGCCGGGGCACGCGCATTATGCTTTTTATCCCGCTGACCGAGGCGGCGCGCGAACATTTGAAGGTGTAGACGCTGGTGGACGGGAGGCTGGCCATGGACGAACTCGAGGCCGTGTATGTCTGTCCGCGCTGTTTTTCAACCGACGAGGCCGCGGGGCCATGTCCGCGCTGCGGGTTGGCGCGCCAACGCTGTGAGGTGGGTGAGCCGGGCAGCGACGCGCGCCGGCCGCCGCAAGATGCCGCCGGGCGGGTGCTGTGCCGCGCACCGCTATGGTGGGTGGTAAATGGCGCGCCCTATCTGCGGGCGCCGCTCAACGAACACAAATAAACGATAGGCGGAGAACGCATGCAAAAGGAAACCCTCATCATCATCGGGTCGGGGCCGGCCGGTTTGACCGCGGCGATTTACGCCGCCCGCGCCAACCTCAACCCGCTGCTCATCGCCGGCAATCAGATGGGCGGCCAGATTGCGATCACCAGCGAGGTGGAGAACTTCCCCGGCTTCGACACTATTCTGGGGCCGGAGCTGACCGAGAAGATGCGGGTGCAGGCCGAGCACTTCGGCACACGCTTCGAGTTCGACGAGGTGCTGGAAGTCGACTTCACCAAAGGCCCGCCCTTCTACCTGAAGACCTACGGCCAGGAGTACCAGGCCGACGCCATCGTCATCGCCACAGGGGCGTCGGCCCGCCGCCTGGGCATCCCCGGCGAGGACAACTACATTGGGCGGGGCGTCAGCTACTGCGCCACCTGCGACGGCTTCTTCTTCAAGGACAAGGACGTGCTGGTGATCGGCGGCGGCGACTCGGCGCTGCAAGAGGGCATCTTCTTGACGAAGTATGCCAAGCGCGTGCGCATTGTGCACCGGCGCGACTCGCTGCGGGCCGGCGATTTGTTGATCACCCGCGCCCAGGCCAACGACAAAATTGAGTTTGTGTGGGACACGGTGCTCAAGACGATTGACGGCGACAAGAAGGTGACCGGCGTGACGGCCGAGAACGTGCTCACCGGCGCGGTCGAGCCGTGGCAGACCGACGGGGTGTTTGTGTTCGTCGGCCACTTCCCCAACACGCAAATCTTCCAGGGCCAGTTGACGATGGATGAGCAGAACTTCCTGGTGGTGGACAAGTTCATGCAGACCTCAGTGCCGGGCGTCTTCGCGGCCGGCGAGGTGATGGACCCGATCTACAAACAGGCGATCTCGTCGGCCGGGCAGGGGTGCATGGCGGCCATCTCGGTCGAACGCTACCTGGAGACGCAGCACGACGCGGCGCTGACGAACGAGCACAAATAGCGCACGTCGCTATTCACTGAAACAAAAACAGCGGGCCGGTCAACCAATGACCGGCCCGCTGTTTGTTTTCAGCGCAAGGGCCAGAGGACACTGCGCGCCTCCTGGCAAAGCCACCGGGCGACTATCGGCCGCCCGCCACTAGTCCATTCAAATACCCGGCCGCCGCCTGCACGGCGCGGCCACGGTGGCTGATCTCGTTCTTGACCGCCTCGGGCAACTCGGCCATGGTCAGGCCGCGGTCGGGGAGCAGGAAGATCGGGTCGTAGCCGAAGCCGTTGGTGCCGCGCTCTTCGGTGGCGATCTCGCCCTGGCACTCGCCCTCAAACTCCGTCACAGTTAGCCCCCCACCCGCCTGCGGCACGGCCACGCTGATCACGCACACAAAGCGCGCCAGCCACGGGCGCGGGAACTGGCTCACTTCCTGCAAAAGCTTATGGCGGCGGTCAGCGTCCGTCGCGCCGGGGCCGGCATAGCGGGCGCTGTAGAGGCCCGGCCGGCCGCCCAGCGCGGCCACCTCGATGCCCGAGTCGTCGCCCAGCGCTATCAGGCCGGTGGCCTCGGCCAGCGCCTGGGCCTTCAGGCGGGCGTTGGCGGCGTAAGTCGCGCCGGTTTCGGCCACATCCAGGTCGAGGCCCAGGTCGCTGGGCAGCACCAGGCGGGCGCCCAGGTCGGGTAGCAGCGCGAGATACTCGCGGCGCTTGCCGGCGTTCTGGGTCGCCAGCACAATCCGTGGGGGTTGAGGGTCAGGCATGGTATCTATTCGCAATCGCTGATGGGATAGATTTGGCGGTTTCCGCGCCGGAAGCGCCACCAGTGGGGGATTACTCGCACATAAATTCTATATTATGTAATCGAATTTTGGCGATTTCTTGACTAATTAAATCTTAAAGTGCTATAATGCCGAAGTCCGTCCCCAAAATCAACTAATGAGTAGCGCCCTGACGAAACTGGCCAGCCGTGTTCTGCGGCTAAACGTGGGTTTTCTTATCAAAGAAGGCATTGGCTATAGTCGCGAATTCCCCTTTGATGAGCGCGTGGTCGCCCTGGCGGAAGACCTGACCGTGACCGATTTGGCTGGCACGGTGAGCCTGGCCCGGACCCCGCAGGGATTATATGCGCAGGGCCGGCTGGGAGCAATGGTCGATGGCACCTGCGCCCGTTGCCTGACCGACATCCGCCAGCCCGTCACCAGCCGCCTGGGCGAGTTGTACCATTACCCGCCCGAGGGCGCGCCCCCCGACAGCCTAGTCTTAGACGACGACCACCACCTCGACCTCACGCCCGTCGTGCGGGAAGAGTTCATCTTGTCTATTCCCCTGCAGCCGCTGTGCCGCCCAGACTGCAAGGGGCTGTGCCCGCAGTGCGGCGCCAACTGGAATGAAGGTCCGTGCGATTGCCCCTCGGAGGCGGTCGACCCACGCTGGGCCGGCCTGACAGACCTTTTGGAAGAGGAGCCCCCCGCCGACTAGTTGTTAGTCCTTCGGCCCAACCCGATTTGCGCGCGTGTCGCGCCCATGGAACGTGCCAGCCGCCGTCCGATGCAGAGAGAGGGTGTGTGGGATGAAGTATACAGATGACTCCGGTAAGGATGCCGAAACCCTGGCCATTTTGATGGATAAGGCCTACGCCCAGGGTTATTTGCTGACGGATGACATTATCGAGGCCTTCCCGAAGGCCGAGGACGCCAACGAACAACTAGAAGAGCTGTTTTCGTTCTTGCACGGGGCCGGCATAGATGTGTATGAAGAGCCGACCGAAGTGCCCACCAAGCCCCGGGCCAAGCCGCGCCGCCCCGAAGAAGAAGACTTCGACCTCAGCACCATCTCGACCGACGACACGGTCGGCCTGTACCTCAAAGAAATGGCCCGCGTGCCCCTGCTGACCACCGAGCAGGAAGTGGACCTGGCCAAGCGCGTAGAGCGCGGCCTGAATGCCCAGCAGAAACTCGACAAACTAAACGGCTCGACCGGCTACAAGAAGCGCGCCGAGTTGGAAGGCCACGTGGAAGACGGGCGCAGCGCGCGTGAGCATCTGATTAAGGCCAACACTCGGCTGGTGGTCTCGATTGCCAAGAAGTATATCGGCCGGGGCGTGCCGTTCCTCGACCTGATCCAGGAAGGCAATTTGGGCCTGATGAAGGCCGTGGAGAAGTTCGACTACCGCCGCGGCTTCCGCTTCAGCACCTACGCCACGTGGTGGATCCGCCAGACCATCACGCGCGCCATCGCCGACCAGGGCCGCACCATCCGCGTGCCGGTGCACATGAGCGACCGCATCCGCCGGCTGTATAAGGCCGCCCGCCAGCTCGAGCAGTCGTTTGGCCGCAAGCCCACCCCCGAAGAGATCGCTCGCGAGCTGAACCTGGAGCCGCGCAAGGTGCAGTGGATGCTCAAGGTGAGCTGGCGGCCGCTGTCGCTGGAGCGCCCGGTGGGCGAAGAGGAAGACACCGAGTTCGGCGCGTTCATCGAGGACGAAACCACGCCCACCCCCACTCAGAGCGCCTATCAAAACCTGCTCAAAGAGAAGGTGGAAGAGGTGCTGGCGACCTTGACCCCGCGCGAGGCACGCATTTTGCGGCTGCGGTTCGGCCTGCAAAACGGCCGCGCATACACGCTGGAAGAGGTCGGGCAGAAGTTCGGCCTAACCCGCGAGCGCATCCGCCAGATCGAAGGCAAAGCGCTGCGCCGCCTGCGCCACCCGCGCCGCTCGCGCCAACTGCGCGACTATTTGACCTAGCCCTCCACCCTGCCCAAAGCAAAAGCCGGCGCCTCCCGCGCCGGTTTTTTGTTTTCTCACTCAGTGAAGGTTGGCTCAGCCCGTGGGGTTCTTGAGGCCGGTACTCAGCTTGTTGGCTACCTCACGCTTGACGCGCGGGGCCAGCGCAGCGCTGTGCTCGGCCACGAAGGCGCGCACTGCGGCCGGCTCGCGCTTGGCCAGCTCGCGCAGCGCCCACGACAGCGCCTTGACGACCATGTCTTCGCGGTCCGCCACCAGCAGCGCGCAGATGGCCAGGGTGCGCGGGCCGTCGCCGCGCCCGCCGCGCGCCCGGTTATTGAGGGCCACGGTGCTCACCAGCGCCGCCCGCCGCCACCACAGGTCGGGCGAGTGCGCCCAGCGGACGATGAGCGCATCGGGCACCTGGCCTTCGCGCCAGGCCGGGCCGGAGAGGTAGGGCGCAAAGGTGTCGACCGCGTACCAGCTATCCAGCCCTTCGCCCAGGCGGGTCAGGTCGCGCTCGGTCAGGCTGGCGAGGGCAGCCTTGTGATAGTGGATGAGCTCGTAGGCCACCTGTTGGTACGGAAACGTAGGGCCATCCTTCAGCCGCAGCCCCAGCGCCACCACCGCGCGCGCCGGGGCGGCCTTGAGCCGCGCGCCGAACTCACTGCGCACCGCCCGCACGGCGGCCGTGGTGGGGCGGCGAGGCAAGGCCGCCAGGCGGGCGTTGATCTCGGCCAGCAGCGCGTCAGTGTCGATTGAAGTTGGCATGGGGCCGGATTATACGCCGGAAGAAAACCATTGGCCACGAAACGATGCGCGCGAACTACCCGCATGGGTATGCGAGTGGCATTGGAAGTGGAAGTGGTTAGGTCACACATTGACGGGCTGCCACGTGGCTGTCTGACTGCATCAGCCCTTCCTGCGACCCGTTTCTCTTGCTCTGCCTTTGCATTTCGCTCAAGGCGTATATACCCACGCTCCCGCGGTCTCAACGGCCCCCACCCCATACCCGCCCGTAACCAGCACCTGACCGCCCGGCAAGCGCTCGGCGGCGGCGAACAGGCGCGGCAGATCAAAGCGGCCTTCCACGCGCTCGAAGGCGTTGGCGATCGGGTCGAACAGCTCTGGCTGGGCCGCGCCGCCGGCCAACAGCACGCGGCCATCCAGCAGCACGATGGAAGTACCCTCGAACTTGTAGCGGGTGTTCAGCATGTCTGGCGCGGGGCTGAAGCGGCCGGCAGCCGGGTCGTAGAACTCGGCGGTGAGGTATTGGCCCTGGCCATCGCGCGCGTCGGCGCCGCCCAGGATCAGCACGCGGCCGTCAGCCAGCAGCACCGCGTCGTGCTTGTGGCGCGGCTGCGTCATCACGCCGGTGGGGGCGAACAAGCCGGTGGCGGGGTCGTACAGCTCGGCGCTGGCGAAGATTTCAACCGCCGCGTGCCGGCCTTGATGCCCGCCGGCAATGAGCACCCGACCGCCGGCCAGCAGCGTGGCAGTGTGCGACTCGCGCGGCACACTCATAGCGCCACTCGGCGCGAACGTGCCAGAGGCCGGGTCGTACAGCTCGGCGCTCGCCAGAAAGGTATAGCCTTCGCCCACGCCGCCGGCCAGCAGCACGCGGCCGTCAGGCAGCCGCACGGCCGCGTGGTCGCTGCGGGCCGTGCTCAGGCGGCCAGTGGGCGTAAACAGGCCGGTGGCGGGGTCATAGAGCTCGGCGCTGGCCTCATAGCCGCCGTTTAGGCCGCCGGCGACCAACACCAGCCCGTTGAGGAGTAACGTGGCCGTGTGGCAGGCGCGCGCCACGTACATGTCGCCGGTGGGCGTGAACGCGCCGGTCGCCGGGTCAAAGACCTCAGCGCTGGCGGCGTATTGCCCGCGGCCCATGCCGCCCGTGACCAGTACGCGGCCGTCGGGCAAAGCCGTGAGCCGGTGGCAGGCGCGGGGGGTGTGCATCGCCGCAATGGCGGCCAGCGCGCCCGCTTCTGCTGAAACGAGTGAGGTCGGCGTGCTGGCCGGCGGCGTGGCGCTGGCAACGGGCGCCAACGTCGGTAACGCAGACGTAGGGGATGGCGGCGGCAGCGGAGGGGGCGCGGCGGCCGGGGTGGAGCAAGCTGTCAGGGCCAGCAGCAGCGCCGCCAGCGGCATGAGGGTTGTACGAATGTGGGCCATATCCTAATACACCGCCGACCGGGCGGGCGTTCCCGATCGCCGGCCAACAAAAAGCGCCCGACTGAATCGGGCGCTATTCGTTAGCCGGGCGGCGGTGCAGACTCTTTCTGGCGTCAGTCGGTGGGCGCGGCGGCTCCGGCGCGCAGCTTGCCGTACTCGCTGATGGCTTCCAGCGATTGGTGGCGGAAGTAGGTGTTATACAGCTCAGCGTAGTGGCCGCCCTGGGCCAGCAGCGTCTCGTGGCTGCCCTCTTCGATGATGCGGCCCTGGCGCAGGACGATGATGCGGTCAGCCGTGCGCACAGTGGACAGGCGGTGGGCAATGACGATGGCGGTGCTCTTGCCCAGGATCAGATCGAGCGCTTCTTGAATCTGCTCCTCGGTAAAGGGGTCAATGCTGGCCGTAGCTTCGTCCAGGATAAAGATGGCCGGCTTCTGCACCAGCACGCGCATCAGCGCCACCAGTTGGCGCTGGCCCATTGAGAGCCGCCCGCCGCGCTCACCCACGTCGGTTGCCAGGCCGTCGGGCAGCGTCGCCAGCCAGTCGCCCTTGCCGATCTGGCGCGCGAGCGTCTCGATCTCGGCGTCGGTCACTTCGGCCTTGGCGTAGCGGATGTTGTCGGCCACGGTGCCAGCGAATAGGAACGGTGCCTGCGACACGATGCCCAGGTGGCGGCGGTAGTCGCGCAGGTCGAAGGTGCGGATGTCCAGGCCGTCAATCCGCAGGGCGCCATCCTGAAACTCATAGAAGCGCGCGATCAGCTTGGCGATGGAACTCTTGCCCGCGCCGGTGTGGCCCACCAGCGCCACCGTTTCGCCGGGGCGAATGTGCAGCGAGAAGTCGGTCAGCACCGTCTCTTGGGTCGAGTAGCGGAAGTTAAGGTGGTCGAACTCGATCTCGCCGCGCAGGGGCGGGGCCGGGTTGTGGGCGGTCTGCTTGACCACGCTCTCGGCGTCGATCAGCGCAAACACGCGCTCGGTGGCCGACAGCCCGGCCTGCATCTGGCTCCAGAACGAGGCCAGGTTGGTGAACGGGAAGAAGAAGCGGTCCACGCTCTGAATGAACAGGTACCACGCGCCAGCCGTGATCAGCCCCAGCCCGACCGCGTTGCCGCCCAGGTAGACCAGCACCGCCACGGCGATGCCGCTCAGGGCGTTGAGCACCGGGAAGACGTTGGCCATCACAAAGCCGCGCCGCACGTTGATGGTGTAGGCCTGCTGGTTGACGTCGGCGAACTCGGCGTACACCGCCGCCTCCTGCCGAAAGTTCTTGGCCACGGCAATGCCGGCCACCGTCTCTTGAATAGAGGCGTGTACGTTCGCCATGGCGCGGTTGCCCTGGCGCGTGACGTAGCGCGCCAGGTTGCGGAAGGCCGTTGCCACCAGCATCACCACGGGGGCCATCGCCAGCAGCGCCAGCGCCAGCCGCCACTCGATGGTGAACAGGATGACGGTCAGCACGATCACCACCACAAACTGGCTGACGGTATCAATGACCAGCGTGGTGACCGAGGCGAACTCGGAGGTGTCGGAGGTGATGCGGCTGACGATGCGGCCCGAGCTGTATTCGTCGTAGAACGACAGGTCGTGCGCCACCGTGGCGCGGAAGGCGTCGCGGCGCATGGCGAAGACGATGTCGCCGATGACCTGGGCCGTCAGCCGGCGGCGCAGGAAGTTGATGAACCACGAGAGCAGGCCCGTGACCAGCACCAGCGCCAGCAACTCGAGCAAAAAGTTAACCGGCAGGTCGGACGTCAGGCCGTTGACCACGTCCGAGATGATGAGCGGAAAGATCACATCCAGCGAGCCGGTGACGGCCACGCCCAAAGCCAGGATGCCCAGCCGGCGCTTATGCGGCCCAAAGTAGCGCACCAGCCGCTGGATGAGCTCTCGGTCGGTGTAGCTGCGGTCGTAGGCTTCCGGGTCGAGGTTGCCGAAGAAGCCCATTAGTCTGAGCCCCCCGCCCCGCCGCCCGGCTTGCGGCGCTCCTGGCGCGCGAAGATCGCCTGGTAGGCGCTCGACTTCGCCAGCAGCTCGTCATGGCTGCCCACCGCCGCGATGCGGCCCTGGCGCAGCACCACAATCTGATCGGCCCAGCGAATCTGCGAGAGCCGATGCGTGATCAGCAGGGTGGTGCGCCCCTCGGCCGCGCGGAAGATGGCCTTCTGAATCTGGTCTTCGGTGGCGCTGTCAATGGCCGAGGTCGAGTCGTCCAGAATCAGGATGCGCGGGTTGGTCAGGAAGGCGCGCGCCAGGGCCAGCCGTTGGCGCTGCCCCCCGGAAAGCGTCACACCGCGCTCGCCCACCACGGTCTGGTAGCCATCCTTGAAGGCCAGCACAAAGTCGTGCGCCTGGGCGGCCCGGGCGGCGGCCTCAATCTCGGCCGGCGTGGCCTGCGGGTTGCCAAAGGCAATGTTCT
>JBBRZY010000137.1:0-9224 GCA_038252885.1 Anaerolineales bacterium
GAGCTTCGCCGCGATGCGGGTGCGCATGTTGGCCGACCGCTATCCAGATGAAGTGGTGGGCCTGGTGCTGGTGGACGGCGACCACGAAGACGCCGGCCCGAGGGCCTCTCAGAGAACCAGCTTGGTACGCCGTGCGACGCTTTCGTTACCCACTCGCCGCTCGATTGTTCCCGCCCCGCGCTAAAACTCCGTAGACCCCCGCGACCCCGTGCCCCCGCGGCGCTGAAACGACACTCGGGTAGCCTTTTCCGAGTCCCCCGCCTTTCTTCTTCGGCCCCCTTAAGGAAAACACAAGCCGTTCGGTGGTATATTGAGCGCAATCGGCCGATGCCTGCGTCTGTGATGTCACTCCCGCGTTTGCGTTTCAGTTGGTGGATCGTCATGCTGGGCTTGTGCGCCAGCCTGAGTCTTAACTACGTGCTGCCCATGCTCAACACCCAGGCGGCCGAGTACACCCCCTTCCACACTCACTTGCTGCTGGGCGGCAGCGCCGCCGACCGGGCCTGGCTGCTGGCCCACCACACCCACGGCTTAGCCCAACCCGCTCCGGCCCCCACCGCGCTGCCCGACCACGGCCCCACCATCGTCTCTGCCGGCGACGCGCTGACCGGCCTGCTGTCCGGCGCGGCCGGCGGCGAATTGCTGGGCGCGTTCGATTGGCCCGCCGCGCTCGTGCCGCTGGCGCTCTGGGCGCTGCTGCTCCCGGCCGCGCTGTTCCTCCTCGGCCTGGCTTCTCCGCCGCCCCAACAACCACCGCGCCCCGCCTGAGGGCGCGGGTCGGTTCCTTTCGCTCGCTCCCTCTCCTGAGCACGGCCTGGCCGGGCGGCTTCGCTGCGCCTCGGCCACTCACGCTTCATTCGTCTTGCCCTTATACTTCAGGAGATTTGTCATGCGTAAACTTTTCGTCATTGGATTGCTGCTCGCCGTGGCGCTGGCCGCTTGCGCCCCCGCCACGGTGCCGGCCGAAACTGCCAACCAGATTACTGCCCTGCAAAGCCAGGTGACGGCCCTGCAAGGCCAGGTGACCGCGCTGGAAACGCAAGTGGCCGCCGCTGCTGTGCCCGCCGAAGATGAGCACACCGAGGCCGACGCCTTCGACGTGGCCGTGGCCCAATACGTGCTCAACACCGCCGGCTTCCACGGCCTGGCGGAGGCCATCGCCGAGACCCAGACGATTGACCCCAGCTACGGTGGGGTCGTCACCCGCGTGCGCACGATCCTCAGCGCCACCACCTGGCCGGCCGAACTGCAAGCCGAAGAGACCGCCTTCCTGGCGCTGCTGGCCGACTTCTCGGCCAAGATCGACGCCGACGACGGCCCCGGCGCAGTGGAAGTCGCCGATGCCGTGCACGAGGCTCAGCATGATTTCTCGGCCTCGATTGACGCCTGGCTGGGGCTGGCGGACGCGCATAGTCATGGCAACTAAGCTGCGCGCGCCGGCCCTCGGGTTGGCGCTGGCGGTGGGCGCGGCGCTGCTGCTGACCGGCCTCGCCTTCGCTCATGCGGCCTACGTCCGCTCCGAGCCGGGCGCGGGGGCCGTCGTGGCGACCGCCCCCACCGAGGTCACCATCTGGTTCGAGCAGGATATGTTCCGCCGCGCCGGCGAGAACGGCCTGGAGGTGCTTGGGCCAGACGGCGCGGCCGTGCAGGTGGGCGCGGCCGCCATCGACGACGATGACCGGCGCATGCTGCGCGTGCCACTGGCCGGCGGCCTCGCGCCGGGTGAGTACACCGTCAACTGGCACACGCTCTCGGCTGAAGACGGCGACACGGCCGACGGCAGCTTCACCTTCACGCTCGACCCGGCCGCGGCCGTCACCAGCACGCCGATGCAGGCCGTGGCCACGCCCACCGACCTGCCAGCACTGCCCACCGCTACCGTGGCGGCGGTCGTGCCCCCACCCACTCCGGCGCCGTCCGGCGGGTTGGGCTGCGGCGGGGCGCTGGCCCCGGCCATCGGGTTGGCGGCGCTTGGGCTGGGCGCGGGCGTTAAGTGGCCGCGCCGCCGAAAGGATCAGCGCTAATGCTTGACCGCCCCACGCCGCCTGCGCGCCGGTCGCTGCGCTCGCTCGTCACACTGGCGCGCCTGTTGGTGCTCGGGGTAGGGGCGCTGCTCATCGGCTTCGGGCTGGTGAGCAGCGCCCAGGCTCACTCGCTGCTGCTGCGCTCCATCCCGGCCGCCGACGCCGACCTATCGCAGCCGCCTGGCTTCATCGAGTTGTGGTTCACCGAGGCGCTCGAAACCAACTTCAGCACCGCCCGGTTGGTCGACACCACCGGCGCGGACGTGGAGACCGGCGCGCTGGTCTTCGACAGCGCCGACCGCACGCACCTGACGCTGCCGCTCGGCCAGCTTCAGCCCGGCATCTACACCGTCGTGTGGCAGACGCTCTCACAGGTCGATGGGCACGAGTGGTACGGCTCGTTCCCCTTCACAGTGCTCAACGCCGATGGCTCGCGCCCGTCCGGCACCGCCGCCGGCGGCCAGACCAATGGTCGGGGCGAGTTGCCCACGCCGGCCGAGACGTTCTTCCGCTGGCTGGCGCTGCTGGGCGCGGCCCTGCTGTGGGGCGCGCCGCTGTTCCGCCTGCTGGCCGGCGCCGAAGTGGCGCGCGCTAACCGCACCCGCCCGGCGGCCGAGCCGGCGCTGGCCGCGCGCGTGTCGCTGCTGGCGCGCGGGGCGGTGTGGGCCGCTGTGGCGCTGCTGCTGGCCGGCAGCCTGGGGCAGGTGGTGGTGCAATCTCTGCGGCTGGGCGCGCTCTCGAACTTGCCCCAGGTGCTGCTCGACACCCGCGTGGGCGTGCTGGCCCTCGCGCGCGTGCTGCCCGCGCTGGCGGCGCTGTGGATCAGCCTGCAACCGCCGCTGCCCGCCGCCTGGCTGCCCCGCGCCCGCCTGGGCCGCTGGCTGACTGTGGCCGGCGCAGTGCTCATGGGCGCGCTGTTCGCCTGGGCCGCCGTGCAGGGCGGCTACTGGGTGACGCTGGCGTGGGTGCTGGTGCTGTGTACCCTCGGGTGGGAGTTGAATGCGCGCGGCCGGCTGTGGCCCGCCCTGTTGGTGCTGGCCCTGGGCGCGCTGGCCGGCTACAGCGCCAGCAGCCACGCCGCCGCCGTGGATGGGCGCGGCTGGGCGGTGCTGAGCGACTATGTGCACTTGCTGGCCGCCGGGTCGTGGTTCGGCGGGCTGGCGCTGCTGCCGTGGATGCTGTGGCGCGAGCGCGCGACGAGTGACCCAACCGCGCGCGCCGCCGCCTGGAAGCTGGCGCGGCGCTACTCGTTCCTGGCCAGCTTCTCGATCTTCATCTTAACGCTCACCGGGTTGGTGAACAGCCTGGTGCAGATCCCCGACCTGCCCAGCTTGTGGGGCACGGCCTATGGCCGCGTGCTGCTGCTCAAGCTGGGCGTGCTGGGCTTAACGCTGCCCATCGCGCTGCTCAACAACCGGCTGCTGCACCGGCGCCAGGCAGCGGCCGAAGCTGTCTCGCTGCGCACGCTGCGGCGGCAGGCGCTGGTTGAGGGCGGCGTGGCGCTTGGGTTGATGCTGACCGTGGCGGTGCTGGTGCAGTCCTCCACGCCGCGCTTCACGGTGCCGGCCACCGCCTACCTCCCGCAACTGCCGTTCACCACCACGCTGGTGGCCGACGACCTGAACGTGCACGCCCAGATCACCCCCAACGCCGTGGGCGACAACAAATTCTGGCTGCACCTGTATCACGCCGCCGGCGACTCGGTCGGCGAGGTGCAGTTGGTGGAGCTGCGCTTCAACTTTCTGGGCGCTCAGTTGGGCCAGACCAGCGTAGACCTCGCCCCGCTGGGCCAAGCCACGTTCGAGGCGACCGGCGCGTACCTGAGCCAGGCCGGCCCGTGGGCGGTGTCGGTCTACGTGCGTCGCCGCGGCCTCGACGACACGCTCACGACCTTCAACCTGACCGTGCCCGCGCCGGCCAACCCCACCGGCGGCACGTTGGCCAACGTGTTCGACAACCCGGTGCCGGCTATCCCCGGCCTGGTGGTGGCGGCGCTGGTGCTGTTCGGCCTGGGCCTGGCCCCGTTGGTCTGGCGGCGGCCGCTGGCGGCCTTCGGGCCGCGCCTGGCCTCTAGCGTCACCGTGGCGGGCTTCGTCCTGCTGGTGGTGGCGTTGGGCTTCAGTGTGGCCGGCGCGCCCGCCTGGCGCGACCAAATCCTGGCCCAGCAAGCGGCTACGCGCACCAACCCCATCCCGGCCTCGGCCGAGTCGTTGGCGGCGGGCCAGGCGCTGTTCGAGCAAAACTGCGCGCCGTGCCACGGCCCGCAAGGCTTGGGCGACGGGCCGGTGGGCGTCACGCTGCGGCCGGCGCCGGCCAACCTGCAAGTGCACATGGTGCCGGGCGTGCACACCGACGCGCAGATCTTCGACTGGATTACCAACGGCTTCCCCAACTCGCAGATGCCGGCCTTCGGCGAAGTGCTGACCGAAGACGCGCGTTGGAACATCATGAACTACATCCGCACGTTGGTGCCGCCCGACACCCAGCCGACCGCCACACCCTAACACTCCGTTTAAACGCCACCGGGCCGGTCAGCGCGCAGCTGATCGGCCCGGTTTGCTTGGGCGGCCCGCCGCCGCGCGCTAACGCAGCGCCGGCAGCACGACCAATGTCAGCGCTTGCAGGGCCAGCAGCAGCCCCAGCCCAACGCCCATCCCCAGCATGAACCGCCGCCGCAATGCCCCATCCTTTTGATCTTGATCGGCCACCATCGTTTCACCACTTTGCCCTACGCCACACCTGCTTCCGGTACGCTCTCTTTATAGGGCCTCTCACCCCGCGCCGCATCCGTCCCCAGGCGGGAATCGTCCCCGACTTCAGAGGGAGGCCCGGCCGGTGGGCGGCCTGGCCTTAAACGAAAAGCGCCGCCTCAAGCGAGGCGGCGCGTTGCGTCTACCCAACCGGCTTCAAGATCACCACCCGCCGCTTGCCGACCTGGAACTGCTCCACGCGCTGATACGCGACGTGCGTGGCCTTCTGCCCCTTGTCTGTCGCCACGGCCACGAGGCTGGCCGGCCCGATGACGCTCACCAGCGCCTCCAACATCTGCCCCAGCGGGTCGGGTGCGCCGCTGTCCGCCTGCTGCCAATGCGCGTGCTGCCCATACGGCACATCCGCGATGACAATATCAACCAGCGTGCCTTGCAAGCCCGCCCGCAATGCCTGCCCATCCAGCGCATCGGCCTGAAACACCGCCGTCGTCAGCGGCGGCGCACCCGTGTCGCTGACCAACTGCGCCCGCAGCCGCTGCGCACTGGCCAGCGCCTCGCGGTGTGAGTCCTTGCCAAACTGCGCCCCCATCGCCGCGATTTCACTGGTGCGCCGGTCCAGCCCCGCCCCGCTGAGCAGCGCCAGGTTCTGGCCCGCCAGCGCCACTGCCGCCGTGTCCACATCCGAGCCAATCAGCGCCCGCAGCGCTGGCCTGTGCCGGAACCCCAAGACGGTTAATAGATAGCCCGCGCCGCAGCACGGATCGTACAGCACGCTTGCCCCGGCCTGCCCGTTCGCCGCCCGCAGCGCCTGGCACCGCTGAAACATCTCGCTCGCCAGCCGGACCGGAAATGCCGGCCGCCCGGCGGCGCTGTACAGCACCCCCCCGCTGGCGAGGTCAGAATAGTCCGGGCGCTCCTGCGCAAACACATAAGGCATACTGCCCGCCATTGTAAAGCGATTTCAAAGCCGCCCCCGGCACTGTAATCATGCTGCCAGTATCGGCGGCTGCTCGCTATACCAACCTACCATCCGTTACACACCTGCCCAGTATCAGGCGGCCCGTCGTGGGTCGGGCGTGGGTCCGTTACAACCTCCGCTGCCACCGGCCTTAAACCAAAAGCGCCGCCTCGGATGAGGCGCCGCTTTGTTGGCGTTTGCGTCTAGCGGCTGCGCGAGCCCACCGGCCCGCGTCGGCGTCCGCGCTGCGGCGCGCCGCCGGGACGCACCCCGTGCGTGGTGGCCGGGGTGCGGCTGGCGCCGTTGCTCGGCGCGGGCGTGTGCCCATTGCCATTCCCGTTGCCCGTGCGGGCGGCGGGTTGGCTGGCATAGGCCGGCTGACCTTGCGGCTGCGGCCGGCCGTTCGCCGGCTGGGCCGGGCGGTCGCTGCCACTGCGCGCGCGGATGCGGTCCTGGCTCGACGGCCGACTGCCGGCGCGCGGGTCTTCCGCCTTGGCGTTGTAGTCAAAGTTCGGGAGCGTGCGGCGCTCCAGGCGGCTGCGCAGCGTGTTCTCGATCGCGCGCACCATGTCGTTATCTTCGCTGGTGGTCAGCGTAAAAGCGTCGCCCGTGCGCGCGGCGCGCCCGGTGCGGCCGATGCGGTGGGTGTAGGCATCCACCGTGTCGGGCATGTCGTAGTTGATCACATGCGTGATCTGGCTCACGTCCAGCCCGCGGGCCGCGATGTCGGTCGCCACCATAATCTGGTACGAGCCGTCGCGGAAGCCCGCCATGGCCGCCTGCCGCCGGTTCTGGCTCAGGTTGCCTTGCAGCGAGGTGGCCTTAAAGCCGGCGCGTTGCAGTTGCTGGTCCACCTTCTTAGCGCGGTGCTTGGTGCGCGTGAACACCAGCACCGACTCGGTGTCGGTGGCGTACAGCAGCGCCAGCAGCATCTCGGTCTTCAGATGCCCGCCGACCGGATAGAGCGCGTGGGTGATGGTCGAGAGCGGCGTGTTGATGTTCACCTGCACCGTCACCGGGTTGCGCAGAATTTCGCGCGCCAGCCGGTTGATGTCGTCGGGCATGGTGGCCGAGAACAGCAGCGTCTGGCGCTGGGTCGGCAGCGCCTTGAGAATGCGGCGCACATCCGGCAGGAAGCCCATGTCAAACATGCGGTCGGCCTCATCTAGCACCAGCACTTCGAGCTTAGAGAAGTTGACCGTGCCCTGGCCAATGTGGTCGAGCAGCCGGCCGGGGCAGGCCACCACGATCTCCACGCCGGCGCGCAGCTTGGCGGCCTGCGGCTGGAAACCCACGCCGCCGTACACCGTCACGCTGCGCAGGCGGGTCTTGCTGCCCAACTGGCCGATGGTCTCGTGAATCTGTTCGGCCAGTTCGCGGGTCGGCGCGATGATCAGCGCCCGCACCTTGCCGCGCGGGCCGCCCAGCAGGCGCTGCAAAATCGGCAGCACGAAGGCGGCCGTTTTACCCGTGCCGGTCTGCGCCAGGCCAATAACATCTTGGCCGGCCAGCACCGGGGGGATACCTTGTTCTTGGATGGGGGTGGGGTCGGTGTACCCGAGCGCCGTGACACCGGCCGCAATGTCGGGGTGAAAATTGAATCGATTGAAGCTCACTGAAGGTTCCTCTTGGCTAAACGTAGAGCCAAGTCGCACCCTCAGCCCAGATCGTTGTTTACTATACCACTTCAGTATAGCATAGATAGTTGGCCGACTTTAACTTGCCATAAAAATTTTATGACGAGCACTTGAGCGCGTTGCACGGGCAAGCAACACACTCAATAGAAGAACGGCACCTGCTGCAGCACCA
The DNA here is from genome assembly GCA_038252885.1 of Anaerolineales bacterium. Classification (GTDB taxonomy): domain Bacteria; phylum Chloroflexota; class Anaerolineae; order Anaerolineales; family UBA6663; genus JADZEK01. Next base: position 7,503 of record JBBRZY010000137.1, read on the forward strand.
CCACTGCCAGCGCCCCGATCGCCGCGGTGGCCGGCACGGTCAGCACCCACGCCCACAGAATGTCCGTCGCCACCCGCCAGCGCACCATGTTCACCCGCTGCGCCGCGCCCGCGCCTAAGATGGTCGTGCTCACCACCTGCGTCGTGCTCACCGGCGCGCCCACCGCCGTCGCCACAAAGCTCACCCCCGCCGCCGCCAACTGCGCCGCCAGCCCGTGGATCGGCCGAATGCGGTAGAAGCGCCCGCCCAGCTTGCGGATCAGCCGCGACCCGCCCGTCAGCGCGCCCAGCGCAATCGCCGTCATCGACAGCACCACCGTCCAGGTCGGAATGTTAAAGGCCGTGCCGGTCGCCGCCGCCACCCCCAGCGCCAGCAGCCCAATCGTCTTCTGCCCATCGTTGGCGCCGTAGCTCAGCGCCAGCGCCAGCGCCGTGAACACCTGGCTGACGCGAAACCACCCGTTGATGCGCGGCGTGGCCTGCTCCGCCAGCCGGTAGAGCAGGGCGGTCAGCAAATATCCGGCCACCAGCCCGACCGCCGGTGAGATGAACAGCGCCAGCAGCACCCGGCCCAGGCCGCCCAGGTTTACGGCCGTCAGCCCGCCGGCCGCCAGGCCCGCCCCCAGCATCCCGCCGATCACCCCGTGCGACGAGCTGGCCGGCACCCCCCACCACCACGTCAACCCACGCCACAGCACCGCGCTCAGCGTGGCCGCCAGCACCGTCACCGGGCTGACGCCGGCCGGCAGCAGCACGCCCGTGCCGAACGAGCGCGCCACCGCCACTCCGAAAATAAAGGGCGCGGTCACGGCCGCTACCGCCATCAGCATCACCGCCAGGCGCGGCCGAATGGCGCGGGCCGAGATCACCGGGGCCACGATGTTGGCGCTGTCGGAGATACCGCTCAGGTAAGCGAAGATCAAATTCAGCAGCAGAATGGCGATGAGGTTGGGGGTAATGGTTCCCGGCATGCGTCGGCGCAGCAGCGCGCTCCCTTGTATTCTGTCAGTATCTATAGTATATCCATCTTCGTTACATGAATCGAGTTCGGAATGCGGCACAGTTTGCGGGAATCAGCTATGTGGTTGAAACGACTCTTACGCCGGGAGAAACACCCGGATAGATTTTTGCGTCTCATCTGCGACCAGGCCAGCCACACCCAGCGCGGGCTGGAGGCGCTGCACGCCTATGTTAAAGACCCGAGCGAGGTGCACGCCAAAGAAATTCACATGGCCGAAAAGGACGCCGACGAGGTGCGCCGCATTCTGATTGACGAGCTGAACCGCTCCTTCGTCACCCCCATCGACCGCGAAGACCTGTTCGCGCTCTCGCGCGCGATTGACGACGTGCTCGACTACGCCGACAGCACCGTCGAAGAGATGGTCATGCTGGGCGTCCAGCCCAACCCCTACCTCATCCGCATGGTCTCGCTGCTGCGCGACGCCGCTGAGGAGATCAACCGCGGCGTGCAGCGCCTGGAAGACCGCCCGAACGTGGCCAACGACCACGCCGTGCGCGCCAAGGCCCTCGAAAACCGCGTGGAAAGCGTCTACCGCGAGGCCATCGGCGCGCTGTTCAACGGCCCGCGCGATGTCGAGCACGTGGTCGAGATGCTCAAGCTGCGCGAAATCTACCGCCACCTCTCCAACGCCGCCGACCGTGGCGACGAAGCCGCCAACCTGATCGGCGACATCGTCGTCAAGCAGATGTAGCCCCGCCCGCC
>JBBRZY010000138.1:0-9219 GCA_038252885.1 Anaerolineales bacterium
CCCATCCCATGGGCACCCTTCCCTCCGCCGGGGAAGGGCCGGGGATGAGGTCCGTCCAGCACGCCTGCCCATCGCGCCCGCTTGCGTCGTTTGCCTGCAAGCTGATCACACCCCACCCCCATCCCATGGGCACCCTTCCCTCCGCCGGGGAAGGGCCGGGGATGAGGTCCGTCCAGCACGCCTGCCTCACGCCCCCTCTTGCAATGACAGCAATGACGGCGATGACAGCGATGACGTTCTCGACGGTATCCGTGGCGCGGATGACGATCATGACGTTCTCGACGGTATGCATGGCGCGGATGACGATCATGACGTTCTGGACGGTATGCGTGGCGCTGGTGACGACCATGACGGCGATGACAGCGATTGCAGCGCGCTACCACTTGTTGGCTATTCGCATCGCCACCTACGCCCTACCCACCCCGGAGTCCCTTGAGTCCCCCGAGTCCCCCAATGCCCTGTCCCTCCCTCGATTTTGTCTATTTACACCCCCGTTCAGAAATGCTATAGTCATGCGCAATGTCCGCCAGCGTGTACACCCACCCTAGCCACCACCACCATCATCACCACCTGCATGGGGGTTTTGGCTTGGGCTGAACGCGGCTTGAACGCGGCTAAGGAAAGCAACACTCCAACGGCGCGGGTCACAAGCCCAGCGCCGTTTTTATTTGTACGCCGGATAGTCACCATGAAAAATAAAGTCCAGACCGTCAAAGGGGTGCGCGACTTCTACCCCGAACAACTGATGCTCCGCAACTGGCTGTACACCAACATGCGCGCCGCCGCGCAACAGTTCGGCTATCAGGAATACGACGGCCCGTTCCTTGAAACCCTCGACCTCTACGCCGCCAAGTCCGGCGAAGAGTTGGTGAAAGAACAGGCCTTTGTATTCCTCGATCGTGGCGGCGACCAGATCACCCTGCGGCCCGAACTCACCCCCTCGCTGGCCCGCATGGTCGCCACGCGCCAGGGTCAGCTCCCGCGCCCCATCCGCTGGTGGAGCTTTGGCCCCATGTGGCGCTACGAGCGCCCGCAGAAGGGCCGTGGTCGTGAGTTCTTTCAGTGGAACGTCGACCTCTTGGGCGTAGACAGCCCCGCCGCCGACGCCGAGCTCGCCGCCGTCGCCGTCACCTTCTTCCGGTCCATCGGCTTCACCGCCGCCGACCTCAAGCTGCAATACAACAACCGCCGCCTGATGGATACCGAGTTGGCCGCCCTCGGGCTGACCGAGAACAAAACCGGCGTCTTCCGCCTCATCGACCGGCGCGATAAGATGACTCCCGAGGCTTGGGATAAATACGCCGGCGAAGTCGGGGTGACGCCCGCGCAACTCGTCGGCCTTAAGGCCCTGCTGACCGACCCTCAGCTCTGGCAGAAGTCCGACGAGTGCCGCGCCTTCGTGGCCGCGGCCGAGGCCCTGGGCATCGCCGACTACCTCGAGTACGACGCCACCGTCATCCGCGGGCTAGACTACTACACCGGCACCGTCATAGAAGCGCGCGACCGCGAAGGCGAGTTCCGCGCCATCCTGGGCGGCGGGCGCTACGACAACCTGGTGGGCGATGTCGGCGGCGACCGGCTGCCCGGCGTCGGCTTCGCCATGGGCGACATGGTCATGAGCCTGGTCGCGCAGAAGTACGGCAAGGTTCCGCCGCTGCGCCCCTCCCCCGCCGATGTGCTCGTCACCCAATGGGACGCGGCCAGCGGCCCGGCCGCCCTGCGCCTTGCGGCCGAGCTTAGAGCCGGCGGCGTCAAAGCCGAGTGGTATCCCGAAGCCGTCAAGCTCGAGCGCCAGCTCAAATACGCCGACGCCACCGGCGTGCGCTTCGCCACCCTGGTCGGCCCCGACGAGCTGGCGCAAGACCTGGTGACGATCAAAGACCTGCGCCAGCGCACCCAGGTCAGCCTGCCGCGCGCGCAAATCGTGGCCCAGGTTAAAGCAATGGTCGCCGCCGCCACCTAGGCGCAGCCCGGAAAGTCCAGGCTTTACCTTGCCCGGCCCGCCAGAGCATGGTAGAATCTAGCCCGCTGCCTTGGGTGGCAAAACCCACGCCCCGTGGGTGAGTGAGAGGACATGGTGCCTGTAGCTTAATGGCAGAGCACTGCACTGTGGCTGCAGATGTTGCGGGTTCGAGCCCCGTCAGGCACCCCAAGTTGGCTCGTAAGACAAAAACCCCTACTAACAAAGGGGTTTTTGCTTTTAACCGGCCGGGCCAACGTGTGCGCGCGTTGCTGGTGCCCATGCAGCGCACCCCTACTTTAGAGGTGGTCCAAAGACCCCGCTACAGACATGCCGCCCTCGGTTGTTGCCACTGGTCGAGAGCGCCCAACATCAGCCTGGGCTCGCAGTAGCGTTCCAGTCGGGCACAGGAGAGACAGTGGCGCAGCGCCCCTGTCCCCCCCGTAGGTGTTCGATGCGAGATGCAGTCGTCCGCGAAGTTGTCACCCTGCACCCCGGTCGACGCGCACCCGGCTGGGGCCAGTCCGTTTGGGCTGCTAGATGTGGCCGGCAGCGCCGGGGAGTGGACCAGCGACTTGTACGCGCCCAACCCCTATGCGCCGGCCAGCCTAGAGCAGCAAGCCCCCGCGCGGCCCGTACGGCTAGATGGGTTGAGAGCGTGGATGGCGACGGAGTAGTAGCGGGATGGTCAGCGCGCCGCGCGCGCCGCCTCCAGCGCCGCTAGGATTTCCGCAGCGCTGTTGAGGTCTTCCATTGGGTTGGCGATAGGCTCCACTTCCCCGGTCGTCAGGTCAACCTCCACTGGGCCGTAGCGGCCGGGCGCGGTGTGGCCGTGCAGCACCGCCACGTGCACATCGCCGCTGTTGTAATGCCAAAACTCCCAGGGGTAAGCCATGAAGCCGTGCCGCGCCATGATGGTAGTGATGGCCGACCGGTTGGCTTGCGCCTCAGCCGAAACGTAGGGCGAGGTCAGCGGCGTCAACTCAGACATCTCGAGATAGGACGCCCCCCGGTCCACTTCGCGGCCAGTGGCGCGGTCGAGCACCGAAATGTCAATTGCGCTGCCCGCCAGGTGCGTGCCAATCTTAGGCGAGGCAGCGATCAGGGCGCTCACGCGGCGGGCCAAAAGCGCCGGCGTTAACGGCGCACCGTCCAACTCCCACAGCACGCGTTTTAGAATCACATCGAAGGTATAGGGCTGTAGCGCGAGCTGCTTTTGCATGGCCCGCGTCCGCAGTCCGTCTTCGACCCGCATGACCCAGCCGCGCGCGTTCATGTCACGGGCAGCCGCGATAATGGGTGCGATCAGGCCCGCGCGCAGCCAGTACAGACGCGGCAGGCCGAGCACATGCGGCCGGGCCGAGAACGCCACCTCCACGCCGGCCGCCTGGGTGGCTTCCGGCAGGCTGCGCAGCGGCTCGCCGCACTCCGCGACGGGGTAAGCGCGCACGGCCTGCATAAAGGCGTAGGCCGCCTCCATCTGGTCGGTCCAGTAGGACCGCCGCCCTGCGTCATCTGATGTGCTCATGGGCCTCCGCGAAAATAGTCGGTCGCAGCGCCTAGCGTATCACAACTCTACTTCGCGTTGCTGGCCGGTCGGTATCAGATTTTGTCCTACACAACAATCAGCGGTGGGCTGATAGTCTCCGGTGGAAAGCGTGGCAGACTGAACGCGTAAGCTCAAACACCACTCCCGGCGACCGCCGGGGCTGCCAAAGGACAACGCCACATGGACATCACCCGCGAAGCACTGATTGATCACTTGAACGAAGATTTGGCCCGCGAATATCAGGCCATCATTGCTTATGTGCAGTACTCGCAAGTCATCCGAGGGGCGGAGTACATGACCATCGCCGCCGAGCTAGAAGTGCACGCCGCCGAAGAGTTGGCGCACGCCATCACCATCGCCAGCCAGATCGACTACCTGGGCGGCACGCCGACGGTCGAGGCGAAGCCGGTTAAGGTCTCGGACAAGCCCGCCGACATGCTGCGCTTCGACCTCGATAACGAAAACCTGACTATCAAAAACTACCGCGAGCGGGTGCGGGAATGCGAAGCGCTCAATGAGTTTGCCCTCGCCGAGCACCTGCGCGAGATCTTGATGCAGGAGCAAGAGCACCAGATTGACCTGGCCACCGCCTTGGGCGTGGATGTGCCGGATGTGAACCACCTGAAGAAGACCAAAGCCTAGCGTGCGCGTCCCCAGCGGGGATCGGACACGACCGGCCGGGTGGGCAGTCAAACAGCTCGCCCGGTTTTGTTTTGCGATCTTGCGGATGGCGGGTGTATGATCAGCCCCATGGATCAAAGATTTTCTTTAGCTCAGCCGCGCGCATGAGCCGCGCCCAGACGCTCGGGCGATATGCGTTTGGCTTGGCCTTCATCGGGGCCGGTGCGAACCACTTTGTCAACGCCGCCTTCTACGTCGCCATCATGCCGCCCTACCTGCCGTGGCCGTTGGCGCTGGTATACCTCAGCGGCGGCGCGGAGATGGGGCTGGGTGCGCTGCTGCTGGTGCAGCGCTGGGCCCGCTGGGCGGCATGGGGGCTAATCGCCCTGCTGATCGCGGTCTTCCCAGCCAACCTTCACATGGCGCTGCACACCGACCTATACCCGTGGGCCGAGCCATGGGCGCTCTGGTTGCGACTGCCGCTACAAGCGGTGCTCATCGCCTGGGCCCACGCCTACACGCGGCCGGGCGGCTTGAGCCGGGGCCCCACGTAGCTTGCACCCAGACAGGCACAACTGGCATCCGGCGCTAAAATAACTTACACACTTTGTTCGCGACTCACTCGCGGCGCGTCGAAAGGGACGATCTATGCGTAGGACGTTAGGCTGGGCGGTGATGGCGGCGGTCATGGCCATATCGGCGGCGGTGATCCTGTATTCAGGGAGGCAGCCCGCCGCGGAGGCCCAAGCGTTGGCCTTCCCGCTAGACGGGGTGCATTTCGAGTTCGTAGCCAATGGCTTTAACGCGCCGGTCGACATCGCCTTTACGGGAGTGCCGACCGACACGCGCATGTTCGTTGTCCAGCGCGGCGGGCAGATCATGATTGCGCCCGCCGGTGGGCCGACCCTGGCGACGCCGTTCTTAGACATTGGCGCGAAGGTCAGCTCGGCCTTCGAAGAGGAGGGCCTGCTGGGGCTGGCGTTCGCCCCGGACTATGGCGCCACGGGCATTTTCTACGTCTACTACATCGACGGCGACAGCAACATCCAACTGTCGGCCTTCCAGGTGAGCGGCAACCCGAATGTGGCCGACCCGACCGAGCATAGCATCTTGAGCATCGCGCACCCCGATTGTCAGAACCACAATGGCGGCGACCTCAACTTTGGACCAGATGGCTACTTGTACTTGGCACCCGGTGATGGCGGCGGCAAGAACGACAGTTGCAACAATAACCCCAACAACGACAACGACGCGCAGCGCCTGAATTCATTGCTGGGCAAGGTACTGCGGATCAACGTCGTCGGCCTGGCGGGCTACACCGTGCCAGCGAGCAACCCGTTTGCCCAAACGCTCGGGGCGCGGGGCGAGATTTGGGCGCTGGGCCTGCGCAATCCCTGGCGCTTCAGCTTCGACCAACTGACCGGCGACATGTATATTGGCGAAGTCGGCCAGGACCAGTTTGAAGAGGTCGACTTTCAACCGGCCAACAGCCCCGGCGGCGAGAACTACGGTTGGCGCTGCTATGAAGGCTTCGCGCTCTACGAACCGTGCGGCAGCCCTGGCCCGCTCACTGCGCCGGTGTTTGCCTATGCCCACAACCTCGGGCAAGCCATCAGCGGCGGCTATGTCTACCGCGGCACCGCCTACCCTTCCATCTTCGGCTACTACTTCTTCGCGGACTACCTGACCGGGCGCTTCTGGGCGCGCGGCGGCTGTGGCAAAGTGGTGACCGATCTGGGCCAACTGCTGGGCGACCACGCCAACCCGAGCACCTGGGGCCAAAACGCAGCGGGGGAGCTTTTCGTGGCCGACCTGAACGGCACCATCCACCACCTTGTTGGCAATCTTGGGCCGACGCCGCCGGTGGTGCAAACGCCGATCTTCCTGCCGCTGATTGGGAACGACGCCTGCTAAGATCGCAACGCGCTGGCGCGGGTCGCTTTGGTATAATGGCCGCAGCCAGACCGCCCTCATAGCTCAAATGGACAGAGCGTCTGACTTCGGATCAGAAGGCTGTGGGTTCAATTCCTGCTGAGGGCACAAAACCCCCCACCATTATTTGGGGGGTTTTTGTTTTAAGGCGGGCCGGCGCCGGGCGCCCTACTGCTGCAGCTTCTTGAGCAGGCTGGCCAGTCCCTCACGGACGATCGCCGGCGTGGTCGGGTCATCGGCGGCGCTCTGCGCGATGGCGAGCACATCCTTGGCAGCCAACAGGCGCTGTTGGGCGGCGGCATCGTCCTTGCCTTTGACCAGGGTCGTCAACACTTCCACCAGCCGGTCGAGGATGCCCTGGACGGCCTGGGCTGAATAGCCGCCGAGCAGCGCGATGATGCCTGGCCCCAGTTTGGCAATGGTTGCATCGCTCTCGATCAGGCCAGAGCCGATGTTCGCCAGGATCATGCCCGCCAGCAGACCGATCAATAAGCGCAGCACGTAGACCGGCACGTACTGCGGGTTGAAGGTGCGATTCTTGAGGTAGTCGGAGGCGGTAATCAGGCCGGCAAAAGCCGAGCCCAGCGCCGCCGCCGCCAGGAAGTTGATTTGCAGCGTGTATTGCGTGACCGGCAAACCCGCCTGGGGCGAAATTTGCGCTTCGTGCGCCGCGTTCACAACCGGCGCGTGGGCCTGTGGGGTTGCTGGCGCGGGCGTGGCCGCCGATTGGATGATGGGCTGCAGGGTGATGATGTAGCCCCATAAGCCGACGAAGGCCACGAGCGACAAAAGGACCAACAACAGGAGCGTGCCTCTGGCCCGGTAGTTGGTGAGGGGGAACTCGGTGGCGGCCAGCGAGCGGGGCGTGGTGGGCGTGACGATTTTGCTCAGGCGGCCGTGCAAGTTGAGCAGGGCCTCGATGTCTGGCTTGTCTACCAGGTCGCCCGAGGTTGACGACAGAATGGCGGCCACATCGTTCTCCATCTTGTCGGCCGGCAAGGCGAGACCCTGGTCGCGCGTGTAGGCCACCATGCGGACGACATCTTCGCGATACTCTCGCAGGTTCTTGCGGTTGACCTTGGTATCCTTCAACAGTGTGGCGTCAGCGGCAAGTTCGGTGGCCATGTCAACCTCCCAACAAATAGCTGCCAGGAAACGGGCAGCAGCCCCGGGCGAGGAGCGCTATTGGACCCTGGCTTGACTTCGCGAGAGACAGCAGCTCATTGATTGCGGCGTTTGCGGGCGACATTATATGGGCGACAGTTGCAAAGTCAATTCGGCCTGGGCGGCGGGGTGTATTTCAGTTTGGGGGCCAAGACCTCCGGACCGCGAGGCTTCGCAGTCGCTCGCGTTGGCTCTGGGTCGGGCTCATCCGCGCCCTCGTCCGCGCGCCTCGCCGCCGGGGTGTTTGACTGACCGGCGCGTCTATCCCTGCCGCCAGCCGGTTTACACGCCCATTCGGGCCGCTGCCGTTTTGGGCCAGCCAGAAATTTTTACCAGGAGGTAGGTGGGCCTGCCCACCTACCTCCTGGTAAAAATTTCCTTCGGTCAGATACGACCTTTCACCACCTCCCCTTGCGGTGAGAACCTATCTCGACGTTGCCGCCACCGAGCCTTTTACATAATTGGCCCCCAGACTGAAATGCTCCCTGGGAGACGCGGCTGGCTGCGGAAGAACGGCCGCCGCGTGCGCATCACTAGCGCGATGACGAGCTCAGTCAGCAGCGACTCGATGAACCAGACGGTGCGAAAGGTCTCAGGTGTGGCGCGCACGACCCAGATGAGCAGGCCGAAGGTCAGGTAGTCGAAGACCGAGCTGACTAGGCTGAAGAGGATCATGAAGTTGCGGATGAAGCGGATATTCCAGCGGCGCGGTCACTCGACCAGTTCGCGGTCTACGCTGTCGCCGGCGATGGTCATGCCGGGGATGTCCGATATGAAGTTGTAGTGCAAAATTTGTTTGACAAGCAGGTCGAGGGCGGTGTGGGAGCGGCGGGCGATCAGGGCGTTGCGGCCATAACGCCGCAGCCGCTCGCCGGCCTCGGCGGTGGTGAGGCCGGCGGCAGTGGTGTGCAGCGCGGTCAGGAGGTCGGCGGTGGATGCGTGCCAATAGGCATCGAGAGCGGGAGGCGGCGTTAGTGGCATGGGGATGGGACTCAGGGGCAGAATGTTAAGGTGTCGGCCGCGGTCGGCTAGACGGACGTCAGCGGGGCAGCAGAGTTTGATTCGCCGTCATCGCTGTCATGCATGTCACCCGCGCCATTGACACTTTCGGCAACCTCACTTTCGTCACCGTCGCTACCGAGCGCGGCGAACAGGCGCGCGGCGGCGGCCCGCGGGGGCAACTGAGGATGGGTCGTAGGCGTCCCGATCAGGCTTGGCGTGGGAAATTGCCAGTTGGTCTTCATGGCGGGTCGGCAGCCGGCATGGTCAGCACTCAGTGTGCTGGGCCCGCGCGACGATCAACTGGTCGCGCAACGCGCATCAAGTACCAACGATGAGACCAGTATTTGTGCTTTTGGCAAGCCGGTCAGGGTATGACACGATCCATTTTTGGGACTTCCAGCGGGCGGTGGCGGGGTTGGACGAGCGGAGCGGCGGACATTGGCGTACGAGTGATTATGTCAATCTAACTGGGCTGATTCGGCCTTGTTTTTGGCACTATTTGGTTCGGTTAGGAAGTTCAAAGGTGGGCACATTGCCATCAGAAACTAACCGACTGACTGGTATAATCGCCTTTACGAGTGGGCTGCGATCGGCAGGGACGCGGCTAGAAGTGTCACCCGGCCGCGCCGCCCACCGCCCTGCCCGCTGATGCGGCAGGGGCCTGCGCTCCCCTCGAGCGCCACCGAACCGAGCACGAATACTTACAACTCGATACGGCGTCTGTCGAGGGGCGACAGACCTTTCACTGTTGCCTCGGCACTAGATTGGATCACCAACGATGCGTCGCTCACGCGACCTGTTGTTCAACACCGACACGCAGAAGCTCGAACTGCTGCTAACGCCGCTGAACAAGCTGGGCGTGACGGTGGAGGGCTGCGAGCTGACCGAAGCCATTCGGCTGACGCGGGCCGATATGAAGCGCGTGGGGCTGAACAAGCTCCAGCCGTACTTCTACCTCTCGACCGGCTACGGCACCATCACCGGCTCGACC
>JBBRZY010000139.1:0-9197 GCA_038252885.1 Anaerolineales bacterium
CTATGCCAGCGCTCGGCGGCGGCGTCGAGCACGGCCTGCGGCGGTGGCACCCAGCGATTGAAGCCCAGGCGCGGGGTGATGTTGAGCAGCATGGCCCGGCCGCCGTCGTGCGCGCCAAAACCCAGCCGCACGGTCTGGCTGCCGGTGCCGCTGCCGTTTGTCTCGTTGCGGAGCAGGGGGGCGTTGGTGGTGTAAGCGATGTTGCGGCGGATGTCGCCGGTCAGCCGCAGCACGCCGCCGCGCCGGTCGATCTCGCAGCGGTCGAGGTTGGCCCGGAAGGCCAGCCCGCAGGCCGCCGCCGGCAGCGCCACCAGCAGCGTCTCGGTGTCCACGAAGGCGATGCAAAAATCGCCCACCGGCGTGGCCACGTCAATGCGGTGGGCGTAGGTGGTCACCGTAATCGGCAGCGGCGTGCCCTCGGCGTCGGTGAACTCCCAGGCGTCAATCAGCGGCGGCCGTTCGCGGTAGGCCGACAGGCGCGGCTCTTGCTTCAGCCAGCGCTCGGCTAGCCGCACGTTGAGCTGATGCCCGTTGCGAAACACCATCAGCCGCGCGCCACGGTCGCTGAACGGCACATGGTGCAGGTCAATCCGATTCTTCAGCAGTGTCAGATAGGGCGATTCAAAATCACGCAGCATTCCCGCTCCCTTTTCCTGCTAGTGTTGCCTACTATCCTATCGCACTCCAGCATTGCCGCAACTGCCTCCGTCCGCCGAGTGCGATTCAGTCTTGGGCCAATCTGAACAACCCCCTACGACCCTGTCATTCCGAACCCCCGCGCACGGACTCTATAGCAACGCAATCTTGGGGCGGGTGAGGAATCCCACCCTGGATAAAACCAATAGACAAGACTACACGCTGGCTTTTCGGTTAACAGTTACCGACCCACTGGCCTGCACGCCGCCGTCCGGGTGCAATTGACAGCGGTTATAGCGAAGGTGAGATTCCTCACCCCGCCAATTTCGTCGCGTTGCCACAAGTATGCGAGCGGGGGTTCGGCATGACAAGATTGGCGGGGTTGAACGGTCCTGCTTCCAAATTGAAATGAACCCTGCCTCCGACTTCTTACCTCCGACCACTAACCTCGAATTTCTAACCAATCTGCCTTGCGACCTGGCACAATTCTGGCATACTCGCCTGTATGCGTCGCTTCCACAGCGCGGCCGGCCTGGCCCTGCTGCTCCTTTTGCTGCTCAATTTCCCCGCCGTTGCGCCGGTCGCCACCGCCGCCCCGGAGGCCTTCGTCCTCGACGTGCGCGGCGACCAGGCGCTGGTGCTGCGCCTGCCGGCCCGCGCGCTGGCCCGGCGCGCCGCCGGCCAGTTGACCGACCTGGGCCTGACCGCCCTCAGCGCCCGCTTCCTGCCAAATGGCGACATTGTGGCGGTGGACACCGACTTTGCGCTTTGGCGCATTGACGCGCAGGGTCAGCGCGCTTTACTGCCGGCTGGCAGCGCCAACGCGCCGCTGTTCGTCAGCCCGGACGGCACGCGGCTGGCCTACCTCAAACCGCTCGACCTGCCGCCCGGCGAAGACACCCCGCTCACCAACGCCGTGGCCGTGCTCGACCTGAAGACCAGCGCCGAGATGGTGCTGTTCGCGCTGTCCGGTGTCACGCCGCACCTGTACGGCTGGGCTGGCGACCGCCTGCTGTTGGAGGTGCCCACCTGGCAGCCGGCCACCCTAACAGCACTAGGGCAGGCCGCCGACGCGCCCGCGCGCCCCGCCGACCAGTTGGTGCTGGCCACGCTGGCGACCGACGCGCCCGGCCGGCCGCAGGCCCTGGCCGCGCTGCCGCCGCTGGCCGCCGGCGGCCGTTACCCGCAGACCTCTTTTGACCAACGCTACCTGGCCTACGACAGCGACGCCGGGGCCGTGCTGGCCGACCTGGCCGCCGGGCGCTACGCCGTCTACGCTGGCCGCGCCGACCCGCTGTGGACTGACCGTGGCCTGAGTGTGCTGCAGGCCGAGGCCCGCGAAACGCTCACCTGGGCCGCCGCCGACCTTGCACCCGCGCCCGCCCTCAGTGGCCCGGCCGCGCTGCCCGCCCTGCCGCCCACCGCCGACTTCGCCGTCACCGGCCCGACCTCCGCCGCGACGGTCTTCCTCTATCGCCCGGTCAAGGCCAACACGCGCGTGTCGGCCTACTACGACCTCAACCGCACCGTCGGCGCCATCAGCGATTGGCTGGGCGTGGTCGGCGGCGCCTGGATTTATGGCCGCGCCTACGACCAGCACAGCGGCACCGACTATGACGGCGTGACCAACGACCCGGTCTACGCCTCCGCGCCCGGCCACGTGTTCGCCGTCCACCTCGACTGTGCCAACACCTATCCCAACGGCCCTGGCTCGTTTGGCAGCTATGTGCTGATTGACCACGGCGCGCAGGGCGACGGCGCCAGCTACCGCACGCTCTACGGCCACCTCAAATGCAACGGCTACTTCATCACCGAAGGGGCCGACATCAACTTGCTGCCGCTCCAAATCGCGCAGATGGGCAACACCGGCTATAGCACTGGCGATCATACCCACCTGCAGGTCTACCGCAACGGCACAACCATTGACCCCTATGACTGGCACATCATCAGCGACGTGCCGCCTGTGAGCACCATCGGCGACCTGCAAGGCGTGGTGCGCGACGGCAACGGGCAATTGGCCGGCGGCCTCACTGTCAAGTTGTTGCTCAACAACGCCTATCGCACCTACGTCACCGGCAGCGACGGCTATTTCCTCTTCACCGACCTGCACCTGGGCGCGGCCACACTGACGGCCGTGCAAGGCGCGCGCTGGGGGCAGATCGTGGTCAACATCGTCGGCGGCCAGCGCGTCACCGCCCCCGACCTGCTGCTCAACCAGTGCGCCGGCACCCCCTCCGGGGCCGACGGCTGCCCGCTGCGCGCCTTTGACGCCGCCGACTACGTGGCCGATGTGACCGTGCCCGATGAGTCCACCTGGCCCCTCAATCTGCCGCTGGTGAAGACCTGGCGGCTGCGTAACACCGGCACCACCGTCTGGGGCGACGGCTACGCGCTGGTCTTCGTCGGCGGCGACCAGCGCGGCGCGCCGCTGGCGATCCCCGTGCCGCCCACTGGCCTCGGCGCGTCAGTCGACCTGAGCACCGCCCTGACCACGCCCGCCGACTACGGCCAGCGGCGCGGCTACTGGCGGCTGCGCAGCCCCGACAACGCGTACTTTGGCCCGCTGATCTGGGTGCAGTTGAATACCGCCCCCAGCGCGGCGGCGAGCTTTGACGTGAGCGCGGCTGCTGGCCCGCCCCCTGCTGACGGCGAGAAGCCCGACGCCTACAGTGACTCGCCCGCCGCGTTGGCCCCCGCCGCCGCGCCGACCTGCACCGTGGCGGCCCTACCGGGCGTCACCAGCAGCGCGCCTTTCACCGTCAACTGGGCCGGCAGCGGCGGCAGCGGCGGGCTGGCCTACGACGTGCAGTACCTCGACTCGGGGCGCGGGCTGTGGCGCTTGTGGCTCGGCGGCGCGGCCGGCACCACTGGCAGCTTTGCCGGGCAACTCGGCCACACCTACGGCTTTCGCTGCCGCGCCACCGACTAGACCAACTCCACCGGCGCGTACCCTGGCAGCGCCAACACCAGCACGCTGCTCGGCGACCAAAGCGGCCAGCCCGATCTGCATATCGTGGAGCTGGCCGTCGCGCCCAACCCAGCCGGCGGCTTGTGGGCGCGGCTGACGATTCAGAACGAAGGTTCGGCCGACACCCAGCGCGGCTTCTACGCCGATCTGTACCTCAACCACATTCCCACCGGCCCCGGCGATGTGACCGGCAGTGTGGCGCTGTGGGTCAACGAGCCGTTGGCCGCCGGCGCGACGCGCACGCTGGAGGCCCAGGTGCTGACCAGCAGCGGCCAGGCCAACGCCACCCTCTACGCGCAGGTAGACTCGTCGGGCGTGATTAACGAGAGCGACGAGAACGACAACCGCCAGACGACCGGCGTCACGCACTGTCTGGCGGCCGAGGACGCTTACGAGGACGACAACTGGGCCGCCCAGGCGCCGTATCTTTCGTTTGGCGTCAGCCAGGCGCACACCCTCGGCGGCCCCGGCGACCAGGATTGGGTCTTTATGGGCTTGCAGGCCGACCACTTCTACGCCGCCGCCACCAGCAGCCTCAGCCCGGGCGTGGATACGCGCCTACGCCTCATCGCGGCCGACGGCCAGAGCGTGGTCACCGCCAACGACGATCTGAGCGCCACCTCGTTGGCCTCCTACTTGCGCTTCGTGCCGCCCAGCACCGGCACCTACTACCTGGCCGTCAGCGACTGGAACCCCGCCACCGGCGGCTGCGACGCGGCCTACACCCTCACGCTCACCGACCTGGGCCCCGGCTTTCGCCTCGTCCTGCCGCTGATCCTGCGCTAACCGCGCCCATCGAACCCTTCGCCGCCCTGCACCGCCCCACCGCGCGCGCTATGCCCCCACCACCGGCGGCGCGCTGACCGGCAGGCCCGGCCGCGCTTCGTGCAGCGCGTGCAGCGTCAACAAGATGTACTCCAGCCGTTCGGCCTGGCCCTCGCCCAGCCTGACGGCGCACTCGCGCAGCACTGCCTGGCCCACCGGCGTGTAGCCCGCCAACGGCATCTGCGCGAGCAGCGTCTTAAGCTGCTCGGCCCCGGCCGGCAGGTGTCCGCGCGCAAACTCGTCCGCGCCCGCGCGCCACACCGGGCGCAGATCGGCCTCGGGCGTGTGCAGCACGTGGGCGCGTTCCAGCGCGCGCTGCAGCGCGCTCATGGCCTGGGCTAGCCCGGTGCCGGTGTCGTGCAGCGTGTGGCGCCAGAGCGCGATGAAGTACTGCTCATCGCCCAGCAGCCGCGCGAGCGCCAGCGCCAACTCTTGCCGCGCGCTCGGGTCGTAGCGCGAGTGCAGGAACTCTAATATTGGCCCGACGGCCGCGTCCACGCCCAGCTTGCCCAGCGCCGAGGCGTAGGCCATGCGCAGCCCGTGATCGTGCTCGGTTTGAAAGCGCTCCAGCAGCTTCGCCGCTGAGGCGCTGTCGTCGAGCGTGCCCAGGGCGCGCGCGCTGTGCGCCTGGACTGAGCGGTAGGGCGAGGTCAGCGCCGCTTGCAGCGCCGGCAGCGCGCGTTGGTCGCCCACGCGCCCCAAGGCCCAGGCCGCAATCGTGCTCAGCGCCGGCTCCTCGCCCGTCAGAATGTCGGTCAGCGCGCCGATCACGCGCGGGTCGGCCGGCATGCGCGCCAGCGCCAGCACCGCCTCGAAGCGCACGTTGAAGCGCGGGTCGGCCAGCGCCTCCAACAGCTCCTCGACTGTGAGCCGGCTCTTGGCCTGGCCCAGCCGTTCGGTCACGCTCACCGTCGCCCGCTCGTCGCGCGCGCGTCCATAGCGGATGAGCGACTCGGCCGCCATCAGCGGGTTGCCGTGGAAGAAGAAGCCCGCGAACTCGCTCACGCTGAACTGGCTGTCGGTGCGGATGGCCTGGATTAGCCCGACCGCGATGGCGGGCAGCACGATGCCGGC
Source organism: Anaerolineales bacterium (assembly GCA_038252885.1). Taxonomy (GTDB): domain Bacteria; phylum Chloroflexota; class Anaerolineae; order Anaerolineales; family UBA6663; genus JADZEK01. Next base: position 5,504 of record JBBRZY010000139.1, read on the forward strand.
CACGAACAGCGCGGTGTACGGGTCAAGGGTGAAGATCCAAAACTGGCCGTGGATGCCCGCCGTCAGGTCGAGCAGGCGGCCGCCCAGCAGCGTGCTCAGCCCGCCCACCGCGCCCATCCAGGCATAGTTGACCGCCATGTAGCTGGTCTTCTTTTCGGGCGGCACCAGGTTGACGAACAGCAGCCGCGCCGAGCCGATGCCCCAGCCCAGCCCCAGCGCCCCGCGCAATAGCGAGATGCCCAGCGCCACCACCGGGCTGAGCGCACTGAAGCGCGGCATCACCATCCACAACACCGGCGTCAGCGCAATCAGCAGCAGGCCAGATAGGATGATGGGCTTGCCGCCGTAGCGGTCGGCCGCCCAGCCCCAGATGTAGCCCGCCACCAGCCCGCCGATCAGCCCGCCAGTCTGCATCCACACGGCCTGGCTGGTGGTCAGGCCAGCTTGCCCTTCCATGAACAGCGGCAGGAACGAGCCGAGCGGCCCCCAGGCAATCGTTACCAGGCTGGCCGCCACCAGGTAAAGCACAAAGTCGCGGTCGCGCAGCGCCTCGCGCAGTTGGCCCAGGCTGGCCTGGTGGCGCGCCTGCGCGGCGGGCAGCGGCGCGCCGCCCGGCAGCCGGCTGCTGCCCCACACCGACAGCAGCCCGAACGCCACGCCCACCGCGATCAGCGCCATGAAGCCGGCTTGCCCGCTGGTGCGGTCGAGCACGTAGCCGGCGATGGCCACGGCCACCAGGCTGGCGATGGTGCCGATAGTGTTATCCGACGCGGAGAACTTGCCGCGCACGCCGGGCGGGATGTACTCCTGCGACCACGGGTAGCTGCCGGTCTCGCCGATGGCGCGGCAGATGGCGAAGCCGCCCACGCACACCGCCACCCAGATCGAGCCCGCCGCGCCGCCCCAGCGCCCCAGGACGAAGGGCGTCAGCAGCAACCCGGCGGTGATGAATTTGCGCAGGCCCCAAAAGGTGACGTAGGTGCGTTTGTAGCCGAAGCGCGCGACGGCGGCCGAGGTGAACAGCGCCGTTAGCCCGAAGAACGGGAACAGCGACAGCAAGAAGCCGATGCTGGTGTTGCTGAGGCCAAGTTGGTTGAGGTAGAGGACGAAGACCGAGCCGAAGACCGTGAACTGCGCGAAGATGGTGTTGGTGGCGGTGGCGAATAGCGCCCAGGGCAGCTTGCGAATCTTTTCGGTGTTAGTCGGCTCGTCTTGGGCAACTTCAGCGGTTTGAGCAGCCATCTCGTTCGGTTGGGCCGGGCCGCCCAGCGTGGGGCCGGGCCATGGGTGGGCGTTGTGGGCTGAACCGGCCCGCCACGCTCATGCGAGCATTTCCGGCCAATCCAGGGGAATTTAGTGTACCACAGCGGCCTCCGCCCGCTGGAGCATCAGCGCGCGCCGCGCCGCCGCCAGCCGCGCCCGCACCTGGGGCGGGGGCCAATCGAGCACCACGCCGGCCTGGGCGTAGTCTAGCCCGGCGATGTCGACCAGTGCCACGACTTGCCGCTGCTGCACGGGCAGCGCTGCGAGGCCGGCGCTCGCGCTCGGCGCTGAACCGCAGGCCGCCAGCAAGCAGCGCAGCAGGCACAGCAGCGCCGGGCAGTGCGCCGGCCCTGGCTGCTGATAGGCGCGCGTCAATGCCGTGGTGGTGGCGGTCGTGGCCGCGCCCGCCTCACCCAGCAGCCGGTAGGCCACGGTGTAGAGCACCGTTTGATGCTGCTCGACCAGGCGATTGAAGCCGGCCAGGTCGGGGGCGGGCGCAGGGGTGGGGCAGGGCGCGGTGACTTTCACACCCACAATGTACCCCGCCCAAGTTACCGCCCATTGTGGGCGCGGTTACGGTTTGGTAACGGGGTGTTACCGATTGGTAATATGCGCCGGTGGGCGCGGCGCGTTGAAGCGGCGCCGCACCGCGCCCCACAGGTGCGCCGGCAGCGTGGCGATCGCCGTCCAAGTCACCCCCACGTAATCGCCCCGGTCGCTCAGCACTTCCATCAGCGCGGGCGTCAGGCGTGGGTTGCACGCGCCCAGCCGGTACATGACGTTGGGGAACAGGCCGTATAGCCCGCAGTAGATTTTGGCGATGGTCTGGCTCCAGCCGATCTCGCGCCACACATCCGTTTCATAGCGCTTGGGCTGCCCGGCCGCCAGCGCCAGCGCCGCCAGCCGCCCGCTCTTGATCGCCAGCCGGATGCCCTCGCCCGACAGCGGGTCGGCCAGCCCGGCCGCGTCGCCCACCAGCAGCACGCGTTTGGTCATCAGCGGCTCGCGCCGCAGGTAGAACGGGATGGGATGCCCATGCACCGGCACGCCCGCCAGCGACAGCCCGTTGGCGTCGGCCAGGCGCTTCAGGCCGGCTTGCAGCTCGCCGGGGCGCGGGCGCAGGCCCATGATGCCGATTGATAGGAAGTTGGCCTTGGGGAAAATCCAGGCGTAGCCCTGGCGCACGTCGCCAAAGTCGAACACGAGCGTGTGCCCGAAGCGCCGCTGCACGTCCGGCTCGACCGGAATTTCCACTTCGAGAGCGCCGGCCATCACCTTGCCGCGCCGCAGCCCGGCCGCGCGCGCCACCAGCGAGTTCGCGCCATCGGCTCCGATCACATAGCGCGCCGTCAGCGTTTCGCCCGCCCCCGTCTCCACTGTCACGTGCTCGGCCGACTCGCGCACGCGCCGCACGGTCACGCCGGGGCGCACCTCGGCCCGCGTATGCGCCAGCAGGTGCGCGTCGAAGTCGGCCCGCATCACGGTTTGGATGGCGTGGCGCTCGACCGGCACGGTGACGCGGCGTTGGCCCTTGGCCCAGGTCACGGCGGCCACATGCGTCTCGACCACCGGGTCAAACGCGAATGGGAAGATGGCCGCCAGCATGTGGGCCGACAACCCGCCGCCGCAGGCCTTGTAGCGCGGGGGCGTGGCCTTCTCCAGCACCAGCACGCGCTGCCCGGCCTCGGCCAAAAAGTAGGCCGCCGTGCCGCCGCCCGGCCCGCCGCCCACCACGATCACGTCATAGTCCACAGCCATCGGTTGCTCCCTACTTACCGGTGTTCAAATCATTCGCGCCCTAGAATGCCAATTAACGGGCGGCGTGTCAAGGCATGAAAACCATGCGCCCCTCCGCCAACCACTTTCCATCCAAACTGCCCCTTCGATGCAATACCTTCGCCAAAACGGGTGACGAAAAATGGGCTTTCCGAGTAAAGTTGACGTCTTCCAGGACAGCAACCTACTCAGGAAAGCCCATGCCCGAGATTTTAGCACTGTTACAAGTAATTGCGCCGCTGGTTTCGAAAACGACGTTGCGCCAGATGAGCCAGGTGGTGTATGGCGCGTTGGTCACTCACCGGCGACTGACGATGTTAGAAATTGCGCGCTGGACCGAGCGCGGGGGGAGCTATCGCACCATCCAACGCTGGTACCACACGGGTGTGCCGTGGGCGCAGGTCATGTGGCTGTTTTTCGTCCAACGCCTATGGCGGGCGGAGCATACCTACATTGCGGCCGGCGATGAAGTGGTCTTTGGCAAAGCCGGCCATAAGACCCACGGGTTGGGGCATTTCTTTTCCGGTTTGCAGCAGCAGCCCATTGCGGGCTTGTCCTTTTTTGCCTTGGCCTTGGTGGATGTTCACGACCGGCGTGCCTATCCGCTGCACGTGACGCAAGTGCTCAAGCCCGCGCCGGCCTCCGACGCGGCCGC
>JBBRZY010000140.1:0-9157 GCA_038252885.1 Anaerolineales bacterium
CGCCGGCCCGCCGCGGGCGGCCTCGCCCGCTGTTTTGGGTTCTTCCAAAAACTTGTGGGGCGGGGCTGCCATAGCTGCCCCGCGCCTTTTTGCGTGTCGCCGCTTGTTTCCCGACCGCCTTCATCATCAACCCACCTTCGTGAAAATTCGTGTTGCGCGCCTTCTAGCTGCCCGCGCCTGCGCCACGATCTATCACCTCCCCCTGGCGAGCGTCCGCCACCCGACATCCTCCCCTTCGTGATCATTCGTGGCAAAACCCCCATTGCCGGCCACACCCAGCGTCACCGCGCCGCAGCCAAACTCGTGCTTGTTAGTAGAACAATTGTTTCTTAGGCTGAGAGTGTGAAAATTGCCTGTGTTTTTGCCGAATTTCTCCCTGCCCAAATTGAGCAGCAGCGCCGCCGCCTCGCGCTGCCGCTGCTGATTACCAGCCCGATCGACCCCAGCCTGATCTTTGCCTGCTCGCCCGACGCCCACGCCGCCGGCATCGTGGCCGGCCTGTCGGTCTATCAGGCGCGGCAGATGCTGCCCGAAGCGGTCATCCTCGAGCCGGACGAGCACGCCTACCACGCCGCCCACAGCGCCCTGGAGGCCGCGCTGCGGGCCTATTCCCCCCTGCTAGAGACGGTGGCCCTGGGCGAGTTCCTGGTGGATGTGCGCGCCCTCAGCCCCCAGCACGGCGGCGACGACGCGCTGGCCCTGGCGCTGGCCAACGCCGCCGCGGCCGCCAGCGAGTTAGTGGTGCGGGTGGGCCTGGCCGAGGGCCGCTTTGTGGCCGAGCAGGCCGCCCGCCAGGCCCCGGCCGTGGTGCTGGCGGGGGTGGGGCCGGCCAGCACCACGCTGGTGGTGCCGCCCGCCACCGAGGCGCGCTTTCTGGCCCCGCTGCCCATCGAGGTGCTGCCGGGCCTGCCGGGTGAGATGCGCCGGCGGCTGTTCCTGTTCGACCTATACACCCTGGGCGATCTGGCCGCCATCGCCAAGCCGGCGGTGCTGCGCCAGTTCGGCGGCGAGATCGCCAGCCTGTACGAGCTGGCGCGCGGCCGTGACCCCCGACCCCTCAGCCCCGACGTGCCGCCGCTGCGGCTGGTGCGCTCGCTGCGGCTGGCGGCCCCGGTGAGCAGCCGGCCGGTGCTGCTGCAAGCCACGCAGCGCCTGAGTTGGCAGCTCGCCAAAGTGCTCAACCACAAGGCCTATCACGCCGAGGCGCTCAAGCTGACGGTCTATCACGCCGACGGCACGTGCCACGAGATCGGGCAGGCCGCCAAGCCGCCCACCTCCGACGAGGCCCGGCTGACGCGCCTGGCCGCCCTGCTGCTGGGCAAGCTGGAGATCCCCGCCCCGGTGGTCACGCTGGCGCTGAGCGTCTACCCGCTGCGCGCTTGGCATCACAGCGCCCAGCAGATCGAGCTGGCGGCCGGCCCGCCCCAGAAGCTGGCCGACTTCGAGCAGGCGCTGCAACTGCTGTTTCACCGCTTCAGCCGCACGGTGCTCCAGGTGGCCGCGCTGCTCGGCCCGCCGGTGCCGCTCAAAATTCAGGTGACGCTCGACGACCTGGGCCAGCCGGCCAGCCTGGCGCTGGGCGGCCCGCCGCAGCGGGTGCTGGCCGTGCACGAGACCTGGCGCGAGGAAAAAAGCTGGTGGGATGCGCGCCGCGCGCGGCTGCGCGACTACTACCGCGTGCTGCTGCTCGATGAGAGCTACCGCAACATCTACCAAGACTTGAACACGCAGCAATGGTATCTCGACCGTGCCTGGCCCATACTCTGAGCTGCACGCGCATAGCTGCTTCAGCCTGCTCGACGGCGTGCCCTTCCCGGAAGAACTGGCCGAACAAGCCGCCGCCTACGGGCTGCCGGCCCTGGCGCTGACCGATCACGATGGGCTGTACGGGGCTGTGCCGTTTGCGGCGCGCGCCCAGGCCGTCGGGCTGAAACCGATTTTAGGAACCGAGCTGACCCTGGCCGAGGGCGCCCTGCTGAGCGGGCACATAACGCTGCTGGCTGAAAACCAAACCGGCTACCAGAACCTGTGCCGCCTCATCACCCTGGCGCGCGCCGAGCAGCCCAAGGGCCAGGCCGCGCTGCCGTGGGAGCAGTTGGCCGGCCACACCGCCGGTCTGCTGTGCCTCACCGGCTGCCGGCGCGGGCCGGTGGCGGGGCCGGCGCTGGCGGGCCAACCGGTGCGGGCCGGCCAGGCGCTCGATGCGCTGCTCGAACTCTTTGGCCGCTCGCAAGTCTATGTGGAAGTGCAGCGCCACCGCCGCCGCGATGACCACCGCCTGGGCCACGCGCTGGCGGCGCTGGCCCATACGCGCGAACTGCTGTGCGTGGCGACCGGCAACGTCCACTATCTGACGCGCGCCGACGCCGACCTGCACGACGCCGTCACCAGCATCCGCGAGCGCGTGCCGCTGCCGCAGATGCACCGCACCACGCTGCTGCGCCCCAATCACGAATATTACTTGCGCCGCCCGGCCGAGATGCTGGCGCTGTATGCCGATTGGCCGGAGGCGGTGCACAACACCCAGGCCGTGGCCGAGCGCTGCCAGGTGGAACTGCCGCACGGGCTGCAAGTGTTGCCCACCTTCCCCACCCCCGGCGGGCTGAGCGCGCCGGCCTATCTGCGGCAGTTGTGCGCGGCCCACCTGCCGCGCCTGTATCCGCACAACCAGCGCGCCGCCGCTGCGCTGCTAGAAAAAGAGCTGGGTCTAATCGGGCAGTTGGGCCTCGACAACTACTTCTTGATTGTGTGGGACATCATTGATTTCTGCCGCCGGCGCGGCATCCTGGTGCACGGGCGCGGGTCGGCCGCCAACAGCCTGGTGGCGCACCTGCTGGGCATCAGCATGGTCGACCCCATCGCGCAGGACTTAGTGGTGGAGCGCTTCCTGTCGGTAGAGCACGGCGGCACGCCCGACATTGATTTGGATATCGACGCCGCGCGGCGCGAGATCGTCATCCAGTACGTCTACGACCGCTGGGGGCGCGACCACGCCGCCATGGCCGCCACCTACATCACCTATCGCTCGGCCAGCGCCCTGCGCGACGCCGGGTTTGCGCTCGGCTTTCAGCCCGAGACGCTGGAGCGCCTCGGCGGAGCGCTGGCCGCCGAGCGCCGCCAACACGTGCCCGACCACGACGGCCGCCTGGAGCCGCCCGACGTCTCGATTGGCGCAGTGGCCGACCACCTGCGGCAGCAGGACCCGCAGCTCTCCACCGCCGAGTGGCGGCAGTTGTTGAACCTGGCCGAGCGGCTGCAGCGCCGCCCGCGCCACCTGGGCATCCACAGCGGCGGCATGATCATCACCGGTGTGCCCATCGCCACGCTGCTGCCGGTGGAGCCGGCCACCATGGAGAACCGCACCGTGGTGCAGTTCGATAAGGAATACTTGGAACAGATGGGGATCGTGAAGATCGATCTGCTGGGGCTGCGGATGCTCTCGGCCATCGCCGACACGCTGACGCTGCTGCAGCAGGTGCGCGGCCAGGCAGTGGACCTGGAACGGCTCGACTTCAAAGAAGAGCGCGTGTACGCGCACATCCGCTCGGCCCACACCATCGGTATCTTCCAGGTCGAGAGCGGCGCGCAGGTCAGCATCATCCCGCACTTGCAGCCGCGCTGCTTTCAAGACCTGATCGTCGAGATCAGCCTGATCCGGCCGGGGCCGCTGCAGGCCAACATGGTGCGACCCTACATCCGGCGGCGACAGGGGCAAGAGCCGGTCACCTATCTGCACCCCAGCCTGATGCCGGCGCTGAAATTCACGCTGGGCATCATGGTCTTTCAGGAGCAGGTGATCAAGGTGGCGCGCGACTTCGCCGGGCTGGCGCTGGGGCGCGGCGAAGTGCTGCGCCGGGCGCTGGGCCACAAGTATGCGCCCGACAAGCTGGCGGTCTTCAAGACCGAGTTCGTGGCCGGGGCGCTAGAGCGCGGCGTGTCGGCCGAGACGGTCGAGCAGGTCTGGCAGATGATCGCGAGCTTCGCGGGCTACTCGTTCAGCGAGGCGCACGCCAGCGCCTTTGCCGTCATCGTCTACTGGTCGGCCTGGCTGCGGGTGCATTACCCCACGGCCTACTTTTGCGGGTTGCTGCGCCACTCGCCGCTGGGCACTTACCCGGCCAACGTGCTCGAAGCCGAGGCCAAGCGCATCGGGGTGAAGTTTCTGCCGTTCGACATCAACGCCTCGCTGGCACAGGCCAACGTGGAAGCCGTGGCCGCCCGGCGCGGGGCCGCCCCCACCTATGCCATCCGCTATGGGCTGGACTACGTGAAGGGCCTGGGCGCAGAGCGAGCCGAGGCGCTGGTGCAGGTGCGCGGGTCGCAGCCGTTCCGGTCGGTCACCGAGTGTGTGCAGCGCACCGGGCTAGACCGCCGCGCCGTAGAGAACCTGACGCTGGCCGGAGCCTTCGATGGCTTTGGCGAGCGGCGGCAGTTGCTGTGGGACCTGGCCGCCGCGTTCGACCTGGCCCACCGGCCCACGCCGCAACTGGCGCTGGAGTTTCCCGACGAGCGCCCGGCCCTCCAGCCGATGCCGGCCGACCAGCGCCTGTTGCGCACCTTCGCCACCACGGGCGTGACGGCCGGCCTGCACCTGACCGAGATTCGGCGTGACGCTTTTGCGCGGGCCGGCTGCCTGGGCTACCGCGAACTGCAAAAGCTGCGGGCCGGCGCGAAGGTGAAGGCCGGCGGGTTGGTGGCCGATGGGCTGCGCCGCCCGCCCACCGCCAAGGGGGCCAGCTTCATCCGGCTAGAAGACGTCGACGGCCTGGTGGATGTGATCGTGCCGGTGGCGGTGTATGCCAACTGCCGCGCCGCGCTGCGCAGCCCGTTCCTGGTGGTGGAGGGCGTGCTCCAGCGCAACGGGTCAGTCATCTCGATCCTGGCCCAGCAGGTGACGGCCCTGCCGTGGAAGTGACGCGGCGGCCGCTCGCCCCAAAATCAAGTAAAATTGACCTGATGCGGGTGTCGCCAAGTGGTAAGGCAGTAGCCTTCCAAGTTACCATACGCGGGTTCGAATCCCGCCACCCGCTCCAACGCCCACGGCGTCCAGCCGCCGCTCCCCCCCGCGAGCGCCGCCGGACGCCGTGGGCTTTTGTCGCCGCCACTGCGCCGCCGCCCCGAACGGGTGTATATTGTGCGGGCCGCCAGACCTTACGCTCAATCAGCCAGCGAGTCGCCCGCCATGCACCTCAACACGCCCCGCGCCATCCCGCACACATCGCTGCACGTCACCCAGCTTGGCATTGGCGGCACGGCCTACGCCAACCTGTACAACGCCGTCGACGAACAGGCGGCACTCGCCTCGATCCGCGTCGCCTACCAGGCCGGCATTCGCTACTTCGACACCGCGCCGCTCTACGGCCACGGCCTGAGCGAAACGCGGCTGGGCGCCGGCCTGGCCCTACTGCCGCGCGACCAGATCGTCATCTCCACCAAGGTCGGCTACGCCCTGGAGCCCAGCCCGCCGGGAGCCATCCCGCAAGATGTTTTTAAAGACCCGCTGCCGTTTGCCACGCGCTTCGATTTCTCGCGCGACGGCGTGCTGCGCTCGCTGGAGGGCAGCTTACAGCGCCTCCAGACCGATCACATCGAGATCGCCCTGATCCACGACCCGGACGAGAGCCTGAGCACGCAGCGCGGGCGCGACCCGTACGAGCGGAGCCACTTTGCCGAAGTCATGGCCGGCGCGTACCCGGCCCTGCACGACCTGCGCGCCCAGGGCGTGGTCAAGGCCATTGGGCTGGGCATGAACCAGTGGCAGATGCTGCTCGACTTCGCCCACGCCGGCGAGTTCGACTGCTTCTTGCTGGCCGGCCGCTACACCCTGCTGGAGCACGCGCCCGCCCGGCCGCTGCTGGACTTCTGCGCGCAGCAGGGCATCGCTATCATCATCGGCGGCCCCTACAACTCCGGCATCCTGGCCTCGGGCGCGGTGCCGGGCGCGTTTTACAACTACGCCCCCGCGCCGCCCGACGTGCTGGCGACGGTCAGCGCCATCGAGGCCGTCTGCGCGCGCCACCACGTGCCGCTGCCGGCCGCCGCCCTGCAATTTCCGTTCGGGCATCCCGCCGTGGTCAGCATCATCCCCGGCGCGCGCTCGACCGCCGAAGTGGAGACCAACGCGCGCCTGTTTGAGCATCCCATCCCGCCCGACTTCTGGCGCGAGCTGCAAGCCCTGGGCCTGATCGACTCCGCCGCCCCACTGCCGCACTAACGCTTAGCCGCACCTTAGGATTTCACCATGCTGTCGCAGCGACTGCAAGAGCTCGAAGACCAGGGCCGGCCGATCCAGGTAGGCGTGATTGGCGCGGGCGTGTTCGGCACCCAGATCATCGCCCCAATCGGCCGCATGAAGGGCATGCGCGTCGCGGCCGTGGCCGACCTGAACCCCGAGCGCGCCGCCCGCGCCCAGGCCCCGCACGAGCCGATGACGCTGGCCGATGTCGAGCTGTCTGATACGCACTTGCTGCGGCTGTAGCGGGAGCAGGCCGCGCTCTAACCGTGTTCGCATCCCCGGCCGTGGCTTTCTACCGCCGGCGATCTACCGCAAGCTAAAGGAAGGGTGCATGGACTGGCAAACCTGGGTGCGGCAATCGCTGCCGCGCACCGACTACTTACGCGGCGGCGCGACCGTCTGGCCCAGCGGCGGCGCCAAGCTGCTGGATGACTCGCTCGGCCCTGTCATGCATCTGCATGACGACGCGTCCGAGATCTTCTACTTCATCGCCGGCCGCTGCCGCCTCGAAATCGATGACAGCGAAGAGTTCTTCGACCCCGGCGACTTCGTGCTCGTGCCGCCCCAGGTGCCGCACAACCTGTGGTCGGCCGGCCCCGAAGACTTGCAGGTGCTCTGGCTGGTGGCCCCGCACTTTCAGGCCAACAAATGGCGCACCACCGCCTTCCCGCCCGGCGCCATGCAGCGGCGGGCCCTTCGCGGCCACGTTGGCCCTGGCCTCACGCTGCCCAGCGATGACCAGATTGAGAGCACGCTGCTCACCCTGCCGGCCGGCGCGCAGCAAGCTGCTCGCACCGCCATCAAGCAGGAGGCCGTCATCTACGTGGTCGCGGGCCAGGTCGCCGTGCGGGTGGGCCACCTCAGCGGGCCGCTGACCGCTCACCAACTCGTGCACGTGCCGGTGGACACCGAGTACGCGCTCGACTGCGCGGCCGGCCCGGCGCTGGTGCTCCTCATGCGCACACCGCGCGCCGGGGCGGCCTAACCCATGCAGCTCAAAGATCAAGTCGCCATCATCACCGGCGCGGGGCGCGGCATCGGCTTCGGCATCGCCGAAACCTTCGCCCGCGAGGGGGCCACGGTCATCATCGGCGAGCTCGTGCCAGAGCGGGGCGAGGCCGCCGCCGAGCGCCTGCGCGCCGCCGGCTATGCCGCCCAGGCCCTGCCGCTCGACGTCACCCAGCCGGCCTCGTGCGCCGCGTTGGTGGAGCAGGTGCTGGCCGCGCACGGCCGCATTGATGTGCTGGTCAACAACGCCGGCATCTTTATCTTGAAGAAATCGGAGGAGATGCCTGAGGCCGACTGGCGCTTGCAGATCGATGTGCTCCTCAACGGCGTGTTCTTCATGACCCAGGCCGTCGCCCGTGCCGCCATGATCCCGCAGCAGCGCGGCGCAGTGGTCAACATCGCCTCGATTGGCGGCCTCGGCGGCTGGCCGATGCGCTCGCCCTACAACGCCGCCAAGGCCGCCGTGATCGTGCTGACTGAGTGTCTGGCCACCGAGTGGGCCCAGCACAACCTCCGCCTCAACTGCGTCTCGCCCGGCGTCACGCGCACCGAGATGACCGACGCGGCCGTCAAGCAGGGCGCTGCCGCCAACCTGGATAAGTTTGAGCAGCGCGCGCCGCTCGGCCGCCTGGGCGAAGTGGCCGACATCGCCAACGCCGTGCTCTTCCTCGCCAGCGGCCGCGCCGGCTTCATCACCGGCGAAAACCTGGTGGTGGATGGCGGCTGGGCGCCGTGGGCCAACCCGCACGGCGCGGGGTTCCCCGCATGAGCGCCGCCCCCCCGCCCGCCAACGCCGCGACCCGCATGGACGGTTGGACCGTGGTGGTCACCCCCGGCGCTTCCGAATTCGGCCTGGCGCTGGGCCGGCGCTTGGGCCAGGCCGGCGCGCACGTGGTGCTGGCCGACCACGACCCCGACTTCGCCGCCGCCCAGGCCGCTAAGCTGCACGCTGAAGGGCTATCCGCTTCGTTTGCGCAGCTCGATGGGCGCGACCCGGCCCAATGCCGGGCGCTGGTCGAGCGCGTGGTGGCCGAGTGCGGCACGCTGCATGGCTGGGTGAATGGCGAAGCGGTGGCCGCCATCGGCGCAGCGGAAACCCTCGCCCCCACCGCCTGGGAAGAGAGCCTGGTCTCGATCCTCTCGGCGGCCTTCTACGGCGCTCAGGCCGCCGGGGCGCAGATGCTCAAGCAGGGGCGCGGCGTGATCGTCAACGTCGCCTCGGTCGATGCCTACCAGGCTCAGGCTGGTCGCGCCGCCGCCAGCGCCGCCGCCGCCGGTCTGGTTGCCCTCACCCGCGCGCTGGGCGTCGAATGGGCCGGGCGTGGCGTGCGCGTCGTCGGCGTGGCCGCCGGCCCACCGCCCGACGCTGACCAGGCCGCCCACGCCCGCCGCACGCCGCTGCGCCGCCTGGCCACGCCCGCCGACCTCGCCGAAGCGGCGTTCTTCCTCGCCAGCGACGAGGCCGCCTTCATCGTCGGCGAGACTCTGCGCGTTGACGGCGGCTGGACGGCCTATCACCTGTTCTAGCGCGCCCAGCGGTGTTGTTCAACCTGGCCCGCGTGATCGGGCGGTCTTTGGCGACCCTGATTGGTTAGCAAACTCCAACCAAACGGGTCATTCCAAGTAGAATAATTTCTAAGCACAATGATCGTATGTATCTGCCCACTGAGCGCCCGAACGCGCGTCCGTTGCTTTCTGAGCTTTTGCCCCGCCTGTCGGGCGTCACCAGGTCAACCGCTCATTCCGCCCCGCGCCCGGTGACATCAGTGACGGCGATGACGGCGATTGCAACATCGTTGGCGCAAGTGACAGTCGTGACGGCGATGACGGCGATTACAACATCGCTGGCGCAAGTGACAGTCGTGACGGCGATGACGGCGATTACAACATCGCTGGCGCAAGTGACAGTCGTGA
>JBBRZY010000141.1:0-9152 GCA_038252885.1 Anaerolineales bacterium
GAACAACCCCCTATGACCCTGTCATTCCGAACCCCCGCACATTAGGTTTATAGGTGCATGGACTTATGGCGTTGAGGAATCCCACCCTGGATAACACCGATTCGTTGGACCCCAACTCGGTTTTCGGGCTGGCAGTGACTGCCGGACAAACCTACCCGCCGCCGCTTGGGGAGCCATTCACAGCGGTCATAGCGAAGGTGAGATTCCCCCTAAAGGGTGCTTCGCAATCACCCCGCCAATGACGCTGCGGTGCCACAAGCCCGCGAGCGGGGTTCGGAATGACAATATTACCTGGGTTGAGCAATCCTGCCCCCAGACTGGAATTGCACCCCCCTCCAACCTCCCGCTTGCGGCCCGGCCCACCGGGACTATAATCTTCAACCATGACACAAGTTGACCTCCCCACACCGGACAACCGCAACTACCCTTACGGGGCCGCGCTTCTAGGCATGCTGTTGGGGGCCGCCTTCTATTGGGGCCTGCTTCAGGTCCCTGGGGCCGTGCTGCAAGGCGCCCTGCACCTGCCCGGCCAACTCGTCATCGGGCGCGGCCTCGAGCCGCTGCTCACCGGGGTTGGCGTGGCGCTGCCCGCGCTGGTCGAGACCACCCTCAGCCATCTGCTCTGCCTGATCCCGTTCATCCTGCTCGGCGCGGCCGTCTTCGCCCACGAGCGCCTCTGGGCCACCGTCATTGGCCTGGTGGTGTTCGTCCTCCTCGCCGCCGCCCTGATGTATGTCTGGAGGTTCAGCGGCCTCTAAGCGATCGCTGGCTTTTGTTTCTGACACGCTCTTGCCGGTGGCGTCGGTGGTGCCGATCTCCCCCCGAAGATCGCCCACCTGAAAGCAGCACGCCCCTCCCTGCCTCCTGCCCCGCTTCCCCTCTCAACCACACCCTGTTCTGAGTCCCCCGCGCCGCATCACCCAAGTCCCCAATTCTCCAACCGCTGACCTCTGCCATCTGACCTCTGACCGCCGTCCTACACCCCATCTGGGCCATGCCCATCTCACCCAAACGCGCCACTCCAGTGCCGTTTGACAACTTCCGCCGAGCAATACTATAATTAGTCCAATTCATCCAATGAATAGCATTAATCGACAATGACCAACACTTTCTATCCCTCGCCGCTGCTCGACAAGCTCGACTCGGAACTCATGCGCTACATCGTCGCCAGCGGACGCAAGCCGGGCGAGCGCCTGCCATCGCTCGAAAAGCTCAGTGCCGAGCTCAAGCTAAGCATCGGCAAGCTGCGCGAGCAGCTCGAAGTCGCCCGCGCCCTCGGCTTTGTCGAGGTCCGCCCCAACACCGGCATCCGCGTGGCCGAGTACAACTTCCTGCCCGCCATCCGCTACAGCCTCTTCTACGCCCTGGCCCAAGACCCGACCCAGTTCGCCGCCTTTGGCGATCTGCGCAACCACGTCGAGGCCGCCTTCTGGTATGAGGCCGTGGCCCGCCTCACCCCCGCCGACCACGCCGAGCTGCGCGCGCTCATCGCCTCGGCCTGGGCCAAGCTCAACAACCATCCGGTGCAGATCCCGCATGCCGAGCACCGCAGCCTGCACCTGACCATCTTTAAGCACCTCGACAACGCCTACGTCAAAGGCGTGCTCGAAGCCTACTGGGAAGCCTACGAAGCCGTGGGCCTCAGCCTGTTTACCGACTATCAATACCTGCGTGAGGTGTGGACCTACCACGAGGGCATCGTCACCGCCCTGGCCGCCGGCGATGCCGCCGAGGGCCATCGGCTGCTGCTGCTGCACACCACGCTCCTGCGCCACCGCGAGTTGCGCACCGGCGCAGTCACCCTCGCGCCCGCGGCCGTGTCGGCCGGTATGCCTTAAGGCTGTTTATTTGGCCCGCCAGCCAGGCGGGCGCGGCCCTGCCTGTACTAAAGGAGAGACTGCATGAGTGTCACTGAACTCGAACCCGGCACCGCTGCGGCGCCGGCCGCCGGCCGCCCGCCGGTCATCAACGATTTTTCCATTAGCGTCGCCACCAAGAACGGGTCGGGCAGCCAAACCGCCAACACCACGCTGCTGCGCGCCCTGTTCAAGATGGGCATTCCCGTCAGCGGCAAGAACCTGTTTCCTTCCAACATTCAGGGCCTGCCCACCTGGTACACCATTCGCCTCAACCAGGACGGCTTCACCGCCCGCCGGCCGCGCGCTGAGATCGTGGTCGCCATGAACCCGGCCACCATGATTGAAGACCACGCCACCGTCGAGCCGGGTGGCGTCTTCATGTACGCCGACGACATGAAGCTGGCGCTCAACCGCACCGACCTCACCTATTACCCCATCCCTGCCAAGCGCCTGGCCACCGAGAACGAAACTGACGCCAAGCTGCGCACCTATGTGGCCAACATGGTCTACGTCGGCGCGCTCATGCATCTGCTGGGCATCGCCGAGCCCGACATCGAGTCGGCCCTGCTCTACCACTTCAAAGGCAAGCGCAAGCCGGTCGATTCAAACCTGAAGGTTGTGCGCGCCGCCGCCGTGTGGGCCGCCGCCAACCTGCCCAAGCTAGACCCGTACCAGGTCGCCCCCGCCGGCAAGACCGACGGCCTGATTATGATTGACGGCAACACCGCCGGCGCGCTGGGCGCGATCTACGGCGGCGTGACCGTGGCTGCCTGGTACCCCATCACCCCCGCCACCAGCCTGGCCGACGCCCTCAACCACTACCTGCCGCAGCTCCGCGCCGACGCCGAGACCAAAGCCCCCAGCTTCTCCGTCATCCAGGCCGAGGACGAGCTAGCCGCGCTGGGCATGGTGCTGGGGGCCAGTTGGGCCGGCGCCCGCGCCATGACCTCCACCTCCGGCCCGGGCATCTCGCTTATGGCCGAGTTCGCCGGTCTGGGCTACTTCGCCGAAATCCCGGCCGTCATTTGGGACGTGCAGCGCATGGGCCCCAGCACCGGCCTGCCCACCCGCGTGGCGCAAGGCGACATCACCCTGGCCTACTACCTCGGCCACGGCGACGCCAAGCACGTCTGCCTGCTGCCCGGCAGCGTCAAAGAGTGCTTCGAGTTCGGTTGGAAGGCCTTCGACCTGGCCGAACGCCTGCAAACGCCCGTCTTCGTCCTCAGCGACCTAGACCTGGGCATGAACCAGTGGATGTCCGAGCCGTTCGAGTACCCCGACGCGCCCATTGATCACGGCAAGGTGCTCACCGCCGCCGATGTCGAGCGCCTGGGCGGCTTCAGCCGCTACAAGGATGTGGATGGCGACGGCATCGGCTGGCGCACACTGCCCGGCACAGATCACCCGTTGGCGGCCTACTTCACGCGCGGCTCGGGCCACAATGAGCGCGCCCAGTACTCCGAGCGCCCCGACGACTGGGAGCGCAACATGGCCCGCCTGACCCTCAAGTTCGAGACCGCCCGTTCGCTGGTGCCCGCCCCGGTGCTCCAAACCATGCCCGGCGCCGAGGTCGGCCTGATCGCCTTTGGCTCGACCGACCCGGCCATCCAAGAGGCCCGCGTTCGCCTCGGCGCTGCCGGTTTGAACACCGACTATCTGCGCCTGCGCGCCCTGCCGCTGGGCCCCGCCGTGCGCGACTTTGTGGCCGCCCACCGCGTCACCTACGTGGTCGAGATGAACACCGACTCGCAGATGCACCAACTGGTGCAGTTGCACATGCCCGAATTTGCCCCCCGCGTGCGCCAGGCCAACAAGAGCGATGGCCTGCCCCTCACCGCCGGCTGGATCACCGACTTCCTGACCAGCGCGCTCCAGAAGGACAACTAACATGACCGCCACCGCTGCCCCGGCCCGCCCGTCAAACACCAACCTGATCGGCCTGACCAAAGTTGACTATAAGGGCCTAGATTCCACCCTCTGCGCCGGCTGCGGCCACGACTCGATCTCGGCCCAAATCATCAGCGCCTGCTACGAGCTGGGCCTTCAGCCCGAGCGCGTCATCAAGTTCAGCGGCATCGGCTGCTCCAGCAAGAGCCCGGCCTACTTTATGAACCGCTCCTTCGGCTTCAACGCCCTGCACGGCCGCATGCCGTCCATCGCCACCGGCGCGCTGATCGCCAACCACACCCTGGGCGGCATCGCCGTCAGCGGCGACGGCGACACCGGCAGCATCGGCCTGGGCCAGTTCAAGCACCTCATGCGCCGCAACGTGCGTATGATTTACATCGTGGAGAACAACGGCGTCTACGGCCTCACCAAGGGCCAGTTTTCGGCCACGGCCGACCTGAACCAAGAGATGAAGTACGCCGGCCGCAACGAACTGCCGCCCATCGACCTGTGCCTGGAGGCCCTGGTGGCCGAGTGCGGCTTCGTGGCGCGCTCGTTTGCCGGCGACCCCAAGCAGGTGGTGCCGCTGCTCAAGGCCGCCCTTAGCCATCGCGGCACGGCCATGCTCGACATCATCAGCCCGTGCGTCACCTTCAACAACCGCGACGACTCGACCAAGAGCTACGCTTGGGGCAAGGCCCACGACGAGCGCATCAACGACTTCACTTACGTGCCGCCGCAGGAAGAGATCCGCGTGGAGTATGCCCCCGGCGAGACCACTTCGGTCGAGTTGCACGACGGCTCGTCCATCGTGCTCAAGAAGCTCGACGGCAGCCACGACCCGACCGACCGCTACGCCGCCATGCGCCTGCTCGAAGAGGCGCGTGAGAAGCAGCACTTCATCACCGGCCTGATCTATTTCAACGGCGACCGCCCCAGCCTCTCTGAGCACGAGCGCCTGACCGATAAGCCGCTGGTGGCCTTTACCCCCGAGCAGGTGCGGCCCTCGCGCGCCTCGCTCGACAAGATCATGGCCGGCATGAAGTAACCCGGCCCCCAACCAAACGCTCTAGCTGAAATGCCGGTTGGGCAGCCCCGCTGCGCAACCGGCATTTGTTTCTCCGCACTCGCCGTCGCCAGGGCAGGGCGCTTGGCCCGCCCGGCCCCCTGGCGACTCTCTCCCTCCGCCCCCGCCTCGCCCCTTCGTGAAAATTCGTGTCCCCCCCGCCTACCCGTTTCCACCCGCGCCCCAGACCCAACCTATCACCCCGCGCCCGTCTCTCCCAGCCGCCTAATCCCGCCAGCACCCCACATCCCCCTTCGTGTTCATTCGTGGAAAAATCCCTTCTGTCCCCCGCCGAGCTGTTTCTAACCCCCTCTTGACGCCCTAGCCCTTCGATACTATACTGGGGTGGAGTATCCGACTGAGACCCCCATGCCCGACGAGCCTGTAGCCCCCAACGACGAAGTTCTCAAGCGCCTGCGCCGCATCGAAGGCCAGGTGCGTGGGGTCGCGCGCATGGTCGAAGACGGCCGCGACTGCCGCGAAGTGCTGCAGCAGCTCACCGCCATCCGCTCTGCCACCAACCAGGTCAGCCGCCTGCTGGCCCGCTCTTACGCCTGCCAGTGCCTGACCGACTCGGCGGAGAGCGACGACCCCGAAGCGCTGATGGACGACCTGCTCAACGTCCTTAGCCAGGCGGCTTAGCCCATGTCGGTCTACCCGTACGCCAACGAGACCGTCGCGGTCTGGCAAGCCGGCACCGCCTTTGAGGTCACCGCCAAGTCTGGTCATGCCGTCGTCACCGACGGTGACTCCAAAGTTGGTCAAGGGCCGATGGAGCTGATCCTCACCGGGTTGGCCGGCTGCACCGGCGCCGACGTCATCGACATCCTGCGCAAAAAGCGCCAGGACGTCACCGCCCTGGAAGTGCGGGTGCACGGCGAGCGCCAAGGCGAACACCCGCGCGTCTACACCCAGATCGAAATCGTCTTCGTCGTCACCGGTCGCAAGGTAGACCCCGAAGCCGTGCGCCGCGCGGTAGATTTATCTGAGAACAAGTATTGTTCGGTATCGGCCATGCTGCGCGCCACCGCGCAGCTGACCTGCCGTTACGAGATTATCGAAGCTGACCCCCTCACCGCCTAGGGCGGGGGTGGTTTCTTGGTCCCAAAAGGAGATATCAAATGGCTGCCCCAATTCATGTGACCGATGCCGAGTTTGAAGCCACCGTGCTCAAGTCGACTGTGCCCGTCATCGTCGACTTCTGGGCGCCCTGGTGCGGCCCGTGCCGCCAGGTGGCCCCCAGCCTCGAGAAGATTGCCGAGGAATACGACGGCCAACTGATCGTCGCCAAGGTCAACACCGACGAAGACCCGCAGTGGTCGCAGGCCTACGAAGTCAGCGGCATTCCCACCATCCTGTTCGTCGCCGGCGGCAAGATCGTCTACCGCCAGGTCGGCGCCGCGCCGCTGGGCTACCTCAAGCGCATCGTCGATCAGTTCCTCGCCACCGTCAACGAGACGGTCAGCGCCCCGGCCACCGGCGCCAGCCCGGCCGCCGCCTAGTTCTCGCCGGCCCTCAGCTTAAAAGCAACCGCCCCGCCAATTATTGGCGGGGCGGTTTTCATTCTGCTTTAGCTCTGCGCCAAAACGCTGGCGGCCTCGTCCCTCTCACCCCTGCGGCTTAGCCTTCTCGGCCGGTTTCACCTTCTCGGCCGGCTTAGGCTTCACCGGCTGCTCCGAGCCAGAAATAACATCCTCCACCCGCCGCAGCCCGCGCCGCACCGCCGAGCGCGCCGCCGAGAGCCCATACACGGCCCGCCGGTTGAAGCGGTGCCAGGCCGATACTTCCTGCTTGGCGGTCACGTTCCACTGCACCACCGCCGCCCCCCAGGTCAGCCCCGCGCCAAAGCCAATCAGCACCAGGTGGTCATTCGGGCGCACCCGGCCCGCCGCCACCGCCTCGCACACCGCCAGCGGGATCGAGGCGGCCGAGGTGTTGCCATAGCGCTCCATGTTCACCACAAACCGGTCTTCCGGCAGATTCAGCCCGCGCGCCGCCGAGTCGATGATGCGCTTGTTGGCCTGGTGCGGCACGATCAGCGCAATATCGTCCATCGTCAGCCCGGCGTCTTGCACCACCTCGCGCGTGGCCGAGGCCATAATGCGCGTGGCGAAGCGATAGACCTCTTTGCCGTCCATCTCAATGAAGTGCTTGTTGTCGCGCACGGTGTCGAAGGTGGTGGGGTGGCGGCTGCCGCCGGCCGGGATCACCAGCGTGTCGCCGCCGCTGCCGTCCGAGCGCAGCAGCGTTGAGAGCACGCCGCCCGGCACCTCGCTGGCCCGCAGCACAAACGCGCCCGCGCCGTCGCCGAACAGAATGCATGTGCCCCGGTCGGACCAGATGACCACGCGTGACATGGTCTCCGCCCCGATTACCAGCACGTTCTTGTGCATGCCGGCCTTGATGCCGTTGGCCGCCATCGCCAGCGCATACATAAAGCCCGAGCACGCCGCCGACAGGTCAAACGCCCCGGCGTTCGTGGCGCCCAGCGCATCTTGCACCAGGCAGGCCGTGGCCGGCATCACATAGTCGGGGGTCGAGGTCGCGACGATGATCAGGTCGAGTTGGCGGGGGTCCAGGTCGGCGCATTCCAGCGCGGCCTGGGCGGCTTCAATCGCCAGTGAGGCAGTCGTCTCGCGCCCAGCGATGCGCCGCTCTTTGATGCCGGTGTGGCTGACAATCCACTCGTCGGTGGTGTCTACGGTGCGCGCTAACTCGGCATTCGTCAACACCTTTTCGGGCACTGCCATGCCCCAGCCCGTCACGTGAGCATACCGCTCCATACCCCAAACGTCCTTTCGCCGCTGACGGTCACGCGCTGGCGCGCCCGGCCGCGTTAGTGGCCGTTGGCTGAATACTTGCCGATGATGATGCAGGCGTTGTGGCCGCCAAACCCAAACGAGTTCGACATGGCCCGCTCAATGGTCTTGCGCCGCGCTGCGTTCGGCACGTAATCCAGGTCGCACTCGGGGTCGGGGGTCGTGTAGTTGATGGTGGGCGGCAGCAGGCCGTCGGCCAGCGCCTTCAGGCAAAACACCACTTCCAGCGCGCCGGCCGCGCCCAGCAGGTGGCCGGTCATCGATTTGGTCGAGCTGATCGCCAGGTCGTAGGCCGCCTCGCCGAACACCGTCTTCACGGCCGCGGTCTCGCTCTTGTCGTTCAGTTGGGTGCTGGTGCCGTGCGCATTCAGGTAGCCGATGTCGTGCGGGCGCAGGTTGGCCTGCTCCAGCGCCAGCCGCATGCAGGCCACCGCGCCCATGCCGTTCTCCAGCGGGGCCGACACATGATAGGCGTCGTTGGTGATGCCATAGCCCTGCACCTCGCCGTAGATGGTCGCGCCGCGCGCGCGGGCGTGCGCTTCGCTTTCGAGCACCACCATGCCCGCGCCCTCGCCGGCCACAAAGCCGTCGCGCTCTTTGTCGAACGGGCGTGACGCCCCCTGCGGGTCGTCGTTGCGGGTCGAGACGGCGTTCATGCTGTTAAAGCCCGCCAGCGCCACGGGCAAAATCGCCGCTTCCGCGCCGCCCGCCAGCATCACGTCGGCCGCGCCGCGCCGGATGACCTCGGCCGCCTCGCCGATGGCGTTGGTGCCGGTGGCGCAGGCCGACGACAGCCCCAGGTTCGGGCCGCGCATGCCAAAGGTGATAGCCACCTGGCCGCCGGCCGAGTCAGGCAGCATCATCGGCACCAAGAACGGGCTTACCCGCCGTGCGCCGCGCGTGCGGTACACCTCGGCCTCCGCCAGCAGCGTGCCGATGCCGCCGATGCCGGTGCCGATGAAGGCCCCAATGCGCTGGCGGTTGCTCTCGGTGATCGTCAGCCCGGCCTGTGTCAGCGCTTCCTGCGTCGCACCCATGGCAAACTGGGTGTAGCGATCCATGCGGCGGGCCTCTTTGCGCCCAAACAGCTCGCCGGGGTCAAAGCCCTTCACTTCCGCCGCGAAGCGCGTCTCATGCTCGCTGGCGTCAAATAACGTGATCGGCCCGACGCCCGATTGGCCGGCGACCGCCGCCGCCCAGGTGCTGGCGACGTCGTTTCCGAGGGGGCTGATACAACCCATGCCTGTGATGACAATGCGTGTATTCATAGGGTATCTGTGGGTTTTGCGTGAGCAGACCGCCTTGGGGGCTGTCTGACGATTGACGTTCGCGGAGTATAACACACGAAACTTTGATTGGTTGCGGTCCGACTTTACGTTCGCTCCGGTTCGTTTGCCTGCCCGCTGACTACCCGCCGGCCCCCCGAAATTTGCCCCATTAATTTCCAGCCCAGCGCTTGTTAGTAGAACAATTGATTCATAGACTGTAAGCATGAACCCTCGCCGCCGCCCGACCCACCCC
>JBBRZY010000142.1:0-9097 GCA_038252885.1 Anaerolineales bacterium
ATCGCCAACCTGCTCGGCACCACCACGCTCGTGAACAGCCAGGTCTTGAGCAGCACCGCCGACTCGGGCGCCGGCCTCTTCAACAATGGCCGGCTGAACTTGATTGACAGCCGGGTGGCAGGCAACCAGGCGCTGTACAGCGGCGGCGGGCTGCAGGTCGGCGGGATTGTCACCATCGAGAACAGCCTGATCGAGCACAACAACAGCAATCACGGCGGCGGCGTTAACACCTTTCAGACGGCCCAAGTGAGCCTGCTCGACAGCCGCGTCTATTCCAACACGGCCAACGTCTACGGCGGCGGGATTGTGAGCGCGGGCGTGCTGACCATGAGCCGGAGCAGTCTGGAGCAAAATTGGGCGGGGACCGACGGCGGCGGGCTATATGTCTACACCGGCACGGCCACACTCGATCAGGTGCGGGTGCTCGGCAACCACAGCCAGGCGAATGGCGGAGGCGTGTCGCTGTTGGGGGGCGTGTTCAGCTTGACGCAGTCGCTGGTGGACGGCAATACCACCGCCAGCGATGCGGGCGGGATTATGAACAACAATGCGCGGGCCACGCTGGCGCGTGTGACCCTCAGTCACAACCACGCCGAGGGGGACGGCGGCGGCTTCTACGAAGCCAGCGGCGGCGGATGGAACGTGCTCACCAACGTCACCGTGAGTGGCAACGAGGCGAACGGTTGGGGCGGCGGCCTGAAGTCGACCACGAACCTGACCATGACGAACGTCACGGTGGCCAACAACCTGGCCGGCGGGAACGGCGGCGGTTTCTACCGGGCGGGCTCCGGCTATGAATATGCCTGGCGCAATGTGCTCCTGGCCAACAATGAGGCGGCCTTCACGGGCGATAATTGCTATGGCCCGACGCCGGATTTCGAACTGGCCAGTCTCTCGAGCGACGATACCTGCGGCGTGAGCAGCCAGAATGCGACCCTGCCGCTCGGGCCACTGCAAGTGAACGGCGGGCTGGCCGGGCTGTTATTACCCACGCACCTATCGCTGGCGGGCAGTTTTGCGATCGACGGCGGCACCAACTCCGGCTGCCCAGCGGTCGATGCGCGCGGGGTGGCGCGCCCTATCAACGGCGTGTGCGATGCCGGCGCGGTGGAGAACAACGCGGTGCTGCCGTGGGTGTGGCTGCCGCTGACGAGGCGGTAGACGATGGAGCGTTCTGGACGCAAACGGGCGGCCACATGGCCGCCCGTTCTGATTCCGTGTGACTGCGCGCATGCCACCCTTGGCAGTCTGACTGCCGAAAGAAGGAATAGCAGATGCGCCTCGCTACCGGCGCGGCGGATGCCGGCCCGAGCGCGTTGTCAGACAACGCTTCCAGAGCCAACCGATCGGCGCGCATGGACTTCGGCAGGTATTCCGACGAAGGCGGCACACCAGCAGCGAGGGCGTGCAACACCAGTCTTGTGGAATAGCGCCCAAATAGGCAAAAGCCGCCTAACATCAGGCAGAGACCACTTGACAAGTGTACATGTCTCATATATACAAGTGTACATGCCCGACCCACTCACTACCCTGCTGGAATGTGTCGGTTTTGACTGGGATGAGGGGAATTCCGACAAAAATTGGATCAAACATCAGGTCAGCCGGGCAGAGTGCGAGGAGCTATTCTTCAACGAACCGCTGCTGGCTGCGCCGGATGAACGGCACTCAGAGGCTGAGCCCCGATACTACGTACTCGGCCAAACAGAAGCAGGCCGCGGGTTGTTTCTCGTGGTTACTGTGCGCAACAAACAAGTTCGTGTGATCTCGGCCCGCGCCATGAGCCGGCGGGAGGAAAAGGAGTACCAGGGTGCCCAAGCCAAAGAAAGTGACGCCCCAGATACCGAAGTTTGAGACCGAAGACCAAGAGCGCGCATTCTGGGCCTCGGCCGATTCGACTGAGTATGTGAATTGGCGACAAGCCCAACGCGTGCAGTTGCCGAACCTAAAGCCCACGTCGCGGGTTGTTTCGATTCGCTTGCCGGTAACCATGCTGGAGCGTTTGAAGGTTCTCGCTAACAAGCGGGACGTGCCCTATCAATCGCTGCTAAAGATGTATGTGGCCGAGCGGATCGAGGAAGAACTACGCCCGGCAGCGGGCTAAGCCGCCGGCGACTCGACCAACCGCCGCCGATTAACAAAAGCGAGACCGGCCAGGCACTGGTGCCTGGCCGGTCTCGTTTACGGTTACAGCCTTGGCGAAGGCTTACGCTTGCTTGTCGCCCGCGCTGCCCTTGTCGGCCATGCTGCCCAGGTTGCCCACGAAACCGCTGATCAGGTTCGTGAACTCCAGCGGGAAGATGAACTTGGTGGCCGGGGTGGCGCCGAGCGCCTTGAGCGTCTCGAAGTACTGCAGGGTCATGGTCTTGGTATCAACCCCCTGGGCCGCCTGGTAGATCTGCTGCAAGGCGGAGGCGAAACCTTCGGCCCGCAAGAGCTGCGACTGCTTGTCGCCTTCGGCCTTGAGGATGTTCGACTGCCGCTCGCCTTCGGCGCTCAGGATGGCCGACTGGCGCTGGCCTTCCGCGCGGTTGATGGCAGCTTCCTTATCGCCGGTCGACTCGGTCACCAGCGCGCGGCGGGTGCGCTCAGCCGACATCTGCCGGTTCATCGCGTCCTGCACATCGCGCGGCGGGATGATCTCGCGGATCTCGACGTTGGTGACTTTGACGCCCCAGCGCTCGGTGACCTCGTCGAGCTTGACGCGCAGGGTCGAGTTGATGTGCTCGCGCTGCGAGAGCACATCGTCCAGCGCGATGCCGCCGATGACCGACCGCAGCGTGGTGGTCGCCATGCCTTGCGCGGCCAGCTCGAAGTTGCCCACGCCCACCACGGTCAGCGTGGCGTCGACGACTTTGTAGTACCACAAGAAGTCAATCGAGATGGGGGCGTTGTCTTTGGTGATCGAGGTCTGGTGCGGGATCTCGCGCACCTGCTCGCGCAAGTCGACCGAGCGAGCGCTGTCGATGCCGGGCAGCAGCAGCACCAGGCCGGGGCCTTTTTGGCCGGTGATGCGGCCGAGGCGCAGCACCACCAGGCGCTGATACTCGGGCACCACGCGGATCGAGCTGACCGCGACGATGATGAGGCCCAGCACCACCACGCCCACGATGCAGCCGAGGCCGCCCAGTGCAAGCGGGTCGCCGAATTGGAAAATCCCATTAACTGACATAACGCGTCTCCTTGAACAGTTCGCGGCCGGGTGGCGCGAGTGCGCCGCCTACAGTCTCCGCTCCGAACCCTATTGTAAGCCTAGTTGGCCGCGGGCGTACTGGCCGCGGGCGGGCTGGCCGCCGTCACCTTGAGCGTCAGGCCCCGGCGCTCCATGACCACCACATCGGTGTTGGGCGGGATGGGCGCTTCGGCCGTGGCGCTCCAGTCCTCCCCGCCGACGTAGACCATGCCCTCGCGCGCCACCGCCGTGCGGGTGACGCCGCGCGCGCCGATCAGGCGGCGCAGGTCTTGCATGGCCGGCGCGCGCTGGGCGGCCAGCCCCATGCTAATGAGGAAGCCAAACGCCACCGCCGATACGGCCGGCACGCCCAGCACCATCAGCCACGACAGGCGCGCCGATGACGGGTCGCCGACGCGGAAGAGGAACAGCGCGCCCACACCCATGACCACCGCGCCGGCCAGCAGCAGCACCCCGTGGGTGCCCAGTTTCAGGTCGGCCACCGACAGCCCCATCGCCAGCACGATCAGCAGCAGGCCAAACAAGTTCACCGGCAGGCCCAGCAGGCCCACGCCGGCCAGGGCCAGGCAGACAATCGCGCCGACTTCGGGCAGCCCGGTGCCGGGCACAAAGATGGCGAAGACCACCGCCCACAGCCCCATCACCAGCAGTAGAAAGGCGATGTTCGGGTCGGTGAGGAACTGATACAAGAGTGTAGCTAAGGCAGAGAGTCCCATGGCGTCACCGTTTCAATAGAGTATGGGTATCAGCTTTGGCCTGCACCAGCGCGATGATCTCAGCAATTTCAGCATCGGCCGGCGCTTGGCGCTGGGCTTCTTCCAGGGCGCGCAGGCTGCGCGCAAACCGCTTGATCTGGGCATACCCGATGCCCAGGTGCTTGTAGTACACCGGCACTTGCGGCGCCAGCCCCACGGCTTTGCGCCACTGGGCCACCGCCAGCGCCCACATGCCCTGCTGGCGATAACGGTGCCCCCGTTTGTAAAAGTCGAGCGCGCTGCGGGCGCGGGGGTCGGGCCGCACCAACAGCCGTTCGGCGTTCACCGCAAACTCGTTGGCCACGCCGAACAGCAGCACGCCGGTTATGAGCGTCAGCAGCAAATTCGCCCCGGCGGCCACCGGCCCCAGGCTGCCGGTGAGGAGCAGATAGAGCTCCACCAGCAAATCGGCCAGCAAGCCCAGCGCGGCGGCGTAAAAGGCCAGGCCCCAGCGCGCGCGCAGGCCGAGCAGAATGGCCGTCAGCAACCCGGCGCGCACCACCAAAATCTGGATCAGCAGCCAGGCCCCGGCGGCGCTCAGGGCCAGGTAGTCGCCCAGGAAGACCGGGAGCCTCAACACTTGCCCCAAGGCGGCCAGGGCTTCGGCCTGGTTGGGGTTCTGCTGCGCGGCCAATGCCAGCAGCGGCGCGCTTAGCTCCAGCAGCCCCACGGCCAGGTTGACGCCCAACAGCAGGAGCAGTAACTGCACCGACCCGGCGCTGGCGGCCCGCGCCACGCGCACCACTAACCGGCCCTGACAGTGCGGGCAACGGTGGGCGTCGGTGCTGGTGGGCCGACCGCAGTATGGACATTGGTACGGATCGTCCACGCCATCATCGACTTCGAGCGGCGTCGCGGGCAGCAGGCTGACCCACGGGTCGTCGGTGGTCGTGTTCGCCAACTGCTGCTGGCGCAGTGCCAACAGCGCCTGGTGGGCGTCTTGCTGGTCGGGGTTCAGCCGCACCACCTGCTCCAGCGCGCGCCTTTGCTCCGGCACGTCCTCGGTAGCGTGGGCCAGCCACCACCAGGCGGCTTCATTGTCCGGGTCGCGCTGCACCACTGCCAGCAGCAGGTCGCGGCCGCGCACGGTGTTGCCGGCCTGAATGGCCTCGATGCCGTCCTTGAGCCACCGCTGGAGGTGCTTCTGATCTGCTACCATGATTGTAGGCTAAATCGCAGGAGGTGACCGCAAATTTGTCGGACAACCAGCCGACATCGGTGTAGAAGCGCCGCAGCCGCCGGACTAAAGTGGATTATACTCCGGTTCGCGGCGCGATTGCGGCGTTTGGCCCAGTTTTGCGGCCGATTGTCAGCTATGGTTCGGACCGGTGACCAACCCCTATGACCCCCATTAGCCCCTGGATTTTGGCTGTCTCTTACTGGCTGCACATGCTGGCGACCATTGTGTGGGTGGGTGGGCTGGCGCTGATGGCGCTGGTGGTCTGGCCGGGGGCGCGGGCGGTGCTCGGCCCTGGCCCCGAGCTGGCGGCGCTGATCCAGCGCTTGCAGCAACGCTTTGGCCTGCTGGCCTGGGGCAGCCTGGCGGTGCTGACGGCCACCGGTCTGACGCAAATGGTGTCTAACCCAAACTACACCGGGGTGTTGGTCATCGCCAACCCGTGGTCGGCGGCGATCCTGGTGAAGCACCTCTCGATTGGCGCGATGATCTTGATTGGCCTGTATATGCAGATGACGCTGCAGCCGGCGCTGGCGCGCATGGCGCTGCTGGAGGCGCGCGGCCACCCGGCCCCGCAGGCCGAGACGCTGCGGCGGCGAGAGTTGAACCTGACGCGCCTCAACTTGCTGTGCGGAGTGCTGGTCTTAGGCTTCACGGCGATTGCGCGAGTGCTGTAGGAAGGGCAAAGAAAAGAGAAAAGTAAAAAGGTAGGAAAGCCGGCGCGGGCAGTCAGAAAACCTTTGGCCACGAATTCCACGCATTGGGGGTGAGGCAGGGCGGACAGTCGGCCGAAAGCGGAGATGAGGCCGTCACCGCCGTCATTCGACGCTAAATCGTTGTCATCGTTGTCATCGCACATCAGTTCTTTGTCGTCGCGGTGGCGGGCTGGAGTGTGGGGGACTGCGGGAACGAGCGTACAGGTATTCATACTCCAGCAGTGTGCGAAGCAGTGATTTAGCGTTGGTCAGTGCGTACGAGCCACTTGGTTTTAACTTGGCCGCATGATCTAGGGTGGCTTCGCTTTAGACCGATGACACGCTCAAGACCCTTCCGCCCTTGAGACCCCTGAGTCCCCCCTCCACCGGCCCTGCCCTAACCTCCGCCCAACCCACCTGCCCCGAAAACGCCCTAAATTGCCCTAGAAAATATGTGCTTGACTGGAACGTACGTTCGGTATAAACTGATGGGTATATTCGAGTACGCTGGAGGTAGCAATGGCAAAAGGCAAGTTATCCGACCGCCAACAAGACATGATCACCTTTATCGGCAAATTCACCGGCGATAAAGGCTATCCGCCCACCATTCGGCAAATCGGCGAAGCAGTGAGCATTTCGTCGACCTCGGTCGTCAACTACAATCTCAACAAGCTGGAGCGCGAGGGCTACATCCTGCGCGACCTGAAGGTCTCGCGCGGGGTGCGCCTGGCCGACAACAGCCGGCGCACCGGCCGGGCCGACCGCGCCGAGCGCATTACCATCCCGTTGGCGGGCTACATCTTCGCCAGCGAGCCGGTGTTGGTGGGCGACACCGCCCAGACCGGCGGCGACGAAGTGATCGAGCTGACGCGCGATCTGATCAGCGACGACGGCGACTTGTTCGCGCTGAAGGTCAAGGGCAACTCGATGATCGACGCCATGGTCAGCGACGGCGACATCGTGGTGATGAAGAAGGTCGACCGCGCCCGCAACGGCGAGATGGTGGCCGTGTGGCTGAACGACCGGGGCGAGACCACGCTCAAGCACTTCTTCTTGGAGAACGGCCGCGTCCGGCTCCAACCGGCCAACCCCACCATGCAGCCGATCTACGTTGACCCGGCCAAGGTGCAGGTGCAGGGCCGCGTGATGCTGGTGCTGCGCCAGCTCAACTAAGCGCCTCACCCGCGCTGTTGGCAACGAACCCTCGCCGCCCCCGAGACCCAGTGTCTCCGGGGCGGCTTTTCATTTCGTTTTGGGGCTGGTATCATCGACCTAGCTCGTGCCCCTAGGCTCACCTACCCAACCCGTGCCCAATACCAATACCAACACCCGCAAACGCATCCTACTCACCAACGACGACGGCATTCGCTCCCCTGGCCTGTGGGCGGCGGCCGAGGCTTTGTCCACACTGGGCGACGTGACCGTGGTCGCCCCCCGCCTGCAGTCGAGCGGCGCGGGGCGCAGCATGCCCTCTACTTCGGAGGGCCGCATCCACCCGGAGGAGGCGGTGCTCAACGGCCAGACCGTCACGGCCTACGCCGTGGACGGCACGCCGGCGCAGGCCGTGCAGCACGGGCTGGTGGAGCTAATGCCCACCTACCCCGACCTGATCGTGGCCGGCATCAACTACGGCGAGAACGTGGGCACCGGCGTGACCATCTCTGGCACGGTGGGGGCCACGCTGGAAGGCGCCAGCTTTGGCGTGCCCGGCCTGGCGATCTCGCTCCAAACCGACCCGACCTATCATCTGAGCCACTCGGAGGCGGTTGACTTCAGCGTGGCGGCGTTCTTTACGCATAAGTTCGCCGCGCTGCTGCTGGGCCTGGAGCGCATCGGCGATGTGGACGTGCTCAAGATCGAGGTGCCGGGGCGGGCCACGCCCGAAACGCCCTGGCGGGTGACGCGCCTGTCGCGCTCGCGCTATTATTTACCAGAGAAGCCGGAGCGGCAGCACCTGACGGACCCCGGCCACATGGGCTACCGGCTGGACATGGAACTCAAGCGCCTGGAGCCAGACTCAGACGTGAGCGCGCTGGTGGACGGCGTGGTGTCGGTAACGCCCCTCAGCCTCGACCTGACCTCGCGCGTGGACCTGGGCGCGATGACTGAGCTGTTTGGCGTCCCGATTGCGCCGGGGAAAGACCAACCGCCAAGCGCGGGGGACGTGCGGGACTGAAGGGATGCTGCGCTAGGGACTCGGGGGACTCGGGGGAAGAGTAAGATCTGTTGGTTCGACTGCAATATACAACTTTTGCTCACCTGACCCCATTCGTGTCATTCGTGGCCAATGGTTTTTCTCGAAACACAACCGTAAAGGACTCGACCGCATGCAAGCCTACTATGACTATCTCGCAGCGCATCAAGAGCAGTTCTTGGCCGAGCTAAAGCAGTACTTGATGCAGCCCAGCATCGCGGCGCAGAACAAGGGCATGCTCGAAATGGCGGCCCTGACCAAGGAGCGGCTGGAGGCGCGCGGCTTCAAGGTCGAGATCCTGCCGACGGGCGGCCACCCGGTGGTGTATGGCGAGTTGGGCGACGGCCCCAAAACCCTGCTGATCTACGACCACTACGATGTGCAGCCGCCTGAACCGCTCGACCTGTGGGAGTCGCCGGCCTTCGAGCCGACTGTGCGCGACGGCAAGCTCTACGCGCGCGGCGTGGCCGACAACAAGGGCGACCAGATGTGCCGGATGCAGGCGATTGAGGCCTGGCTGGCGACGCAGGGGCCGCTGCCGCTCAAGATCAAGTGGGTGATCGAGGGCGAAGAGGAGATCGGCAGCCCGAACCTGGAGGCCTTTGCAAAGGCCAACGTGGACCGGCTGCAGGCCGACGGCTGCCTGTGGGAGACCGGCGGGCGCAACGAGTTGGGCCAGTTCAGCCTGTGGCTGGGGCTGAAGGGCATCGCCTACTTCGAGCTGCGCCTGAAGCTGCTCGACACTGACGCGCACTCGGCCAACGGCCCGGTGCTGCCCAACGCGGCCTGGCGCTTGATCTGGGCGCTGAACACGCTCAAGGGGCCAGACGACAAGATTTTGCTGGACAACTATTGGGAGCATGTGGTCGCGCCGACGCCGGCCGAGCTGGCGCTGGTGGATGCGCTGCCGTATGACGCTGAGAAGATCAAGGGGCTGTACGGCGCGCGGCGCTTCATCAACGACATGGACGCGCCCGCCGCCAAGCGGGCGATGTACTTCAACCCGACGCTGACGATCTGCGGCTTCGAGAGCGGCTACACCGGCGAGGGCACCAAGACCGTGCTGCCCAAAGAAGCGCGCGTGAA